>NZ_BMQM01000021.1 GCF_014648115.1 Deinococcus seoulensis | reverse complement strand
TCAGGTCTAGCCCGTATCCGCGTGCGCCGACTCGTTTCATAGCCTTATTATGACAAATGCTCTAAAGCCGTTCAATCCGAGCGGAGCGAGTAGGAGTCGAAGCGGGTTCCGGACGTGGAGTTAACAGATCGGTGGTGTTCCGATCTGTTAACGAAATAAACGGAATCCGTATCAGGCCATCAATGCGCGAAGAACACCAGTCCCTCGGGCACGCCCGCCGGGACGGGTCTCCCCTCCCCTGCCGGGGCCAGTGCCTGCGCCAGCGCGTGTGCCCGCTCCAGGTACTCCGCGAACGGCACCGGGCCACCCTGCCGTTTCGGGCGGGCGTCCCCGAACAGGTCCATCGGCGCGCGGTCCGCCGGGTGCGTCCAGGCGCCGCTGGTCCAGTCGAAGTCGTACAGCGCCACGAAGCGCTCGCCGTACTCGGCCACGAACTCCATGGCGTCGAGCAGGAACCCGACCTCCTCGTCGGTCGCCCACGGCGCGAGGTTCAGGCGGGTCCAGCCGGGCTTCACGCCGTCCAGGTGATTCACGGCGCACTGCATGAACTGCTCGCTGCGCTGATCGTTGATGTCCAGCAGCGCGTGCCCGTACGGCCCGGCGCAGGCGCAGCCGCCACGAGCCTGAATGCCGAACAGGTCGTTCAGCAGCCGCACGACCAGCCGGGGGTGCAGCTGCGTGCCCGCCGAGGTGAAGGTCAGGAACGACAGGAACGCCAGCCGGGGGGCGTCCAGGTTCCCCAGCAGCCGCAGACGCGGATTCTGACGGATGCGGCTCAGGGCACGCCCGTACAGTTCGTGCTCACGGGCGGTCAGGGCCTCGGTGCCCAGTTCCTCCTTCACCCGGAAGGCCAGGGCGGCGCGCAACTTGCCCAGGATGGCAGGCGTCCCGGCGTCCTCGCGGGCCTCGATGTCCTCCACGTACAGCTGCGCCGTGCGGTTCACGAAACGCACCGTGCCGCCGCCCGGCGTGCTGGGCACGCTCAGGTGGTACAGCTCCTCGCGGAAGCACAGCAGGCCCGGCGTGCCCGGCCCGCCCGCGAACTTGTGCGGACTCAGGAACACCGCGTCGTAGCCGTCGGGGCGGCCGGGTTTCATGTCGATCTTCACGTACGGTCCGCTGGCCGCGAAATCGAAGAACGCGTACGCCCCGTTCGCGTGCAGCAGCCGCGCCACCGAGCGGGTGTCGGTCAGCAGGCCCGTCACGTTGCTGGCCGCGCTGAACGACCCGATCTTCGGCCGCCCGGCGTAGCGGGGGTCCTTCAGCGCCCTGAGCAACGCGTCCAGATCCAGGTTGCCGCGCTCGCACAGCGGAATCTCGACGACCTCGGCCAGCGTCTCGCGCCAGCTGATCTCGTTGCTGTGATGCTCGTACGGCCCGACGAACACCACCGGCCGCTGCGAGGCAGGCAGCGAGTCCTGCACGGTCTGCCGGTGCGGGCCGCCCACGATCAGCCCCAGGATGTCCTGCATGCGGCGCACGGCGGCCGTGCTGCCGGACCCGCAGAACACCAGTTTGCAACTCTGGTCGGCGCCCAGTTGCTCCTTGATGTACCCGGCCGCCTGATGGGTCAGGTGCGTCAGGTGCGCGCCGGTGGCGCTGTCCTCGGTGTGGGTGTTGGCGTACAGCGGCAGGGCCAGCGACTCGATGCGCCGCTCGACCGAGTGCAGTGCGCGGCCCGACGCGACGTAATCGGCGTAGGTCACGCGCCGCTCCCCGAACGGCGTGTCAATCAGGACGTCGGTACCGATCAGGTCAGCGCGCAGCTCAGCAAAGTCCATGCTCCATCTTAAGGGGCCTTCACGCGCCTCATTGTGCCCACACGGTCACGCCGGGCCGCGTGGCGTTCGGGAATGCGGGTCACCCTGCCCAACCCGGCCGCCCGGTACACTGACCAGTTGAGATGAGTGGCTGGAATGTGATCGTAATCGGTGGTGGACACGCGGGCCTGGAAGCGGCGTGGGCCGCCGCGAAGTTCTCCCGCGTGGCCCTGCTGATCGGCAACCCCGCCACGGTGGGCCGCATGCCCTGCAACCCGGCGGTGGGCGGCCCCGGCAAGAGCCAGCTGGTGTTCGAGTTGCAGGCCATGGGCGGCCTGATGGGCCGACTGGCCGACGAGACCGCCATTCACACCCGCGTGCTGAACGCCAGCAAGGGTCCGGCCGTGCAGTCCCTGCGCGTGCAGAATGAACGGGACGCCTACGCCGAGCGGGCGCAGGACGTGATCTTCGGGCACCCGAACATCGACATCCTGCGCGGCGAGGCCGCCGACCTGGAAAGCGACGGGCAGGGCGGCTGGCTGGTCGTCACCACCGACGGGCGCCGGCTGGCGGCGCGCAGCGTGGTCGTGGCGGCCGGGACCTTCATGCGCGGCGTCACGTGGTACGGGCGGCAGTCCCGCGCCGAGGGCCGTCAGGGCGAGCCACCCTCGCGCTTCCTGTCCGCGCCGCTGGCCCGGGCCGGGCATGTCCTGAAACGCTTCAAGACCGGCACGCCGCCCCGCGTGCGCGCCGACGCCGTGAACTTCTCCGAGCTGCTGGAAATCCCCGCTGACCCCAACCCGCGCGGCTTCACCGGTACGCCCGGCCCGCGCGCCGCCGAGTCGCCCACCTGGCAGACGCACACCACCGCCGAGACGCACCGCCTGATTCACGAGAACATCCACGAGTCGCCCATGTACGCTGGGGATATCGAGGGCCTGGGGCCACGCTACTGCCCCAGCATCGAGGACAAGGTCGTGCGTTTCGCCCATCACGACCGGCACCTGCTGTTCGTGGAACCGGACGGCGTGCAGACCAGCGAGGTGTACCTGCAGGGCTTCAGCTCCTCGCTGCCGCCGCACCTTCAGGACGCGCTGGTACGCACGCTGCCGGGCTTCGAGCAGGCCGTGATCCAGCGCTACGCCTACGCGGTCGAGTACGACGTGGTGGATTCCCTGGAACTGACCCTGAACCTGGAATCGAAACTGATGCCGGGCGTGTTCACGGCCGGGCAGATCAACGGCACCAGCGGCTACGAGGAAGCGGCCGCGCAGGGCCTGATCGCCGGGACGGCCGCCGCCCGCCGCGCCGGGGGAGAGGCTGAACAGTTCATCGGCCGCGAGACCGGGTACATCGGGGTGCTGCTGGACGAACTGGTGTTCAAGGGCAGCAACGAGCCGTACCGGATGATGACCAGCCGCGTGGAGCACCGCCTGCTGGTCCGGCAGGACAACGCCGACGAGCGCATGACGCCCATCGGACACGCGCTGGGACTGGTGGACGCCGCCGAGGTCGCGCGCGTGGAGGCGAAGTACGCCCGCGTGCAGGCCGGGATCGACGCGCTGGCCGCCCAGCGGGCGCAGGGGCAGACCGGGGACGCGTGGCTGCGCCGCCCGGAGTTCACGCTGCCGGACGTGGAGGCGCTGGGCGTGACCCTGCCGGACCTCTCGGCCGCCGAGCGTGAGGCGGTCGAGATCCGCGTGAAGTACGCCGGGTACATCCGCCGCGCCGAGATTCAGCTGCGGGCCGAGGACCGTTCGCGTGATCTGAGCCTGGGCGGCGTGGATTTCACGGCGATCGCCTCGCTGTCGAACGAGGCCCGCGAGAAGCTGACGCGCCTGCAACCGCAGACGGTGGAACAGGCCAGCCGCATTTCCGGGGTGCGCCACGCCGACATCAGTGCGCTGCTGGTTCACCTGAAAGGGCTGGGTGTTTCACGGGAAACCTGACGGTGAAACAAGTTCGGTTCATGCAGAGAGGGTTGCGGGGCGCATCAAAAGGTGCGCCCCGCCCTCACGCTGCTGCTTGACGTTCCGGATGTTTCACGGGAAACTTGACGGTGAAACAGGGCTGTTCTGCCACACATGGGCACGCCCGGCCGGAGGTTGCCATCACAGACACACATTCCATCCACCCGCCCACCGCTCCTGCGCCGCTCAGCGACTTTCAGCAGGGCCTGCTGCTGGGCATCCTGATCGGCGAGGGTTCGTTCGGCGGGGACGGCAAGCAGCCGCAGATCACGCTGCGCATGCACACCCGCCACCAGCGGCTGTTCGAACGCCTGCTGGAACTGGTGCCCGGCTCGAAACTGTACGGGCCGTATGACCACGGCGGCAGGCGGTATTTTCAGTGGATGGCACGCGGGCAGGTGCTGCGCGACACGCTGCTGCCCATGCTGGACGCCCTGCCGCTGGAGGACACCGATGAATACGTATACGAGAGGTACCAGGAAATGAAACTCAGGTACAAGCTGTGAAGCGAGCCCCGTCTGTTACAGCCATCCCGCAGAACTGCGCTGCGGGATGGTCTCCACGCCCGGCGCCCGCTCTTTCCCTGCTCGCATCCGCTCGGGTGGAACAGGCGAACGCGCCTGTCCTACCGGAGGCCAGATGACCCCCGAAGGCGAGGCGCTGCTGCGCCAGGGTGCCGCCGAACTGGGCCTGAACGTGGACACCCAGGTCCCGGCCTTCGCCGCGCTGCTGGACCTGCTGGTCGCGGCGAACACCCGCGTGAACCTGACGGCCCTGAAGACCGAACCGGACATCGTCCTGAAGCACTTCGTGGATTCCCTCAGCTGCCTGCGCGGCGGTCACCTCGACGGGGCCGAGAGGGTCATCGACCTGGGGACCGGCGCGGGCTTCCCGGCGCTGCCGCTGGCGATCATGGCGCCGGACACGACCTTCACGCCGCTGGACTCCATCCGCAAGAAGATCGACTTCGTGCGTGCTGCCGCCGCCTCGCTGGGCCTGACCAACGTGACGGCGCAGGTGGGCCGCGCCGAGACCCTGGGCCGCGACCCCGACCACCGCGAGGGCTACGACCGCGTGGTGTGCCGCGCCGTGGCGGCCCTGCCCATCCTGGCCGAACTGGGCCTGCCTCTGCTGAAGCCAGGCGGGCGACTGGTCGCGCAGAAAGGCCCGATCAGCGAGGCCGAGTTGCAGGCCGGTCGGCAGGCCGCCGCCGAAGTGGGTGGCCGCGTGACGGTCGTGGACGCCTTCACGTTGCCCGTGCTGGGCGACGCCCGCACCCTGGTCGTCATCGAGAAGACCGGCCCCACGCCCGCGAAGTACCCCAGGCGTGAAGGTGTGCCCAACCAGCAACCGCTATTCTGGTCGGCACGGTGACACGAATGCGACTTCCAGGCAACCCAACCCACGCGGGCACCCGCGCCCCCACCCAGGCGGGCACATGAAGGTCCTCGGCGTGGTCAACCAGAAAGGCGGGGTCGGCAAGACCACCACCGCCGTGAACCTCGCCGCGTACCTCGCCGCCGGGGGCAAGCGCGTGCTGCTGCTGGACATGGACCCGCAGGGCAACGCCACCAGCGGCCTGGGCCTGCGCGGCGCTGCCCAGGGCCTGTACGAGGCGCTGGGCGAACCGGCCCGCGCCGGGGAATTCACGCTGGATACCGCCCAGGCGGGCCTGCGGGTCCTGCCCGCCACGCCCGACCTGGCCGGGGCCGGAGTGGAACTCGCCGAGGACCCGGACGCCCTGAGCCGCCTGCTCGCCAGCGTCAGCGGCTACGACGTGGTCCTGATCGACGCGCCGCCCAGCCTGGGACCGCTGACCGTGAACGTGCTGGCTGCCTCGGACGCCCTGCTGATCCCGTTGCAGGCCGAGTACTACGCGCTGGAAGGTCTGGCCGGCATGATGGAAACCGTCGAGCGCGTGCAGGGCGGCCTGAACCCCCGCCTGAAGGTGCTGGGCGTCGTGCTGACCATGTTCGACGGCCGCACGAACCTCTCGCAGGAAGTCGAGAGCATGGTCCGGCAGCACTTCGGGGAACTGGTGTTCTGGTCGGTCGTGCCGCGCAACGTGCGCCTCTCGGAAGCGCCCAGTTACGCCAAACCCATCAACGCCTTCGCGCCGCTGTCCGCCGGGGCCGCCGCCTACAAACGCCTGAGCGAGGAGGTGATGCAGCGTGTCGAAAAAATCTAGCCTGGGACGCGGCCTGGACGCGCTGCTGGCCCGCCCCGCCGAACCGCAACCCGACGCGGGTGGCCCGCAGGTGCAGACCCTGAAGATCAGTCAGATCGTGCAGGCCGCCTACCAGCCCCGGCAGGTGTTCGCGCCCGAGGCACTCGCTGAACTCGCGCAGAGCATCCGCGACAAGGGCGTGCTGCAACCCCTGCTGGTCCGCCCGCGCGCCGAGCACTTCGAGATCGTCGCCGGGGAACGCCGCTGGCGCGCCAGTCAGCTGGCCGGACTGACCGAGGTGCCCGTCATCATCCGCGACCTCGGGGACCGCGAGGCGCTGGAAATCGCCATCGTCGAGAACCTGCAACGCGAGGACCTGGGGCCACTGGAAGAGGCCCGCGCGTACCAGACCCTGATGGAACAGGGCCTGAACCAGGAAGGCGTGGCGCAGGCCGTCGGCAAGAGCCGCAGCGCCGTGTCGAACGCCCTGCGCCTGCTGAGCCTGCCTGACGCCGCGCTGCGCGCCCTGGACGCCGGTCAGATCAGCGCCGGGCACGCCCGCGCGATCCTCTCGCAACCCGACACGGACCGCGCCTGGGCGCTCGATCAGATCACCAGCCGCAGCCTGAGCGTCCGGGACGCCGAGGCCCTGAAACGCGAACGCCGCGCCGACGCGCCCGTCAAGGTGAACCCGCCGCGCGCTTACCGGCAACTGGAACTGGACCTGAGCCGCCGCACCGGCACCCGCGTGCGCATCACGGGCGACGATAAGGGGCGCGTGGAACTGAACTTCGGGTCCCGCGAGGAACTCGACCGCCTGCTGAACCTCCTCGGATACGCCGCCGAGGAATAGGCACGGGGATGAACGGGGAAGGGGCCGCGCACGGATGGCGCGGCCCCTTCCCGCTGGCGGTCAGCGGCCCACGAGGAAGATGTTCGGCCAGGGCCGGTACGTGCTTTTCAGGGTGTCCTGCCTGAACACCTTCCCGTCACGCAGGAACGAGCGCTGCACCTCGATCACGGCGCCCGGCGCGGCCCAGTCCACCTGCCTGCGCTGCCCGGCCGGCACGCTGGCGTCCGGGATCAGGCGATCGGCCGGTGCGGGTGTGCTGCTCAGGGTTTTCGGCGTGCCGATCTGCACCGTGAAGTCCCGCGCCTTCCCGAACACGCTGACGCTCAGGCGGGACTCCTGATCGTCCCACTCGGTCTGGAACCACAACGCGCCGCCGGTATCGTTGGCGAACTTCAGGTCCAGGCTGGGCTGGTAGATGGTGGCGTCCAGGCCCTGCGGATCGTAGTAATGCACCTGATACGAGTGATTCTGCCGCTGCGTGATCGGCAGACCCGCGCCGTACAGCGCGCGGAACACCGTGGTGCTCACCTGACAGATGCCGCCGCCCACGCCGTCCGCCGTGCGTTCGCCCGCGATGACCAGCCCGGTCACGAAGCCCGTACTCAGGCTGATCGGCCCGACCATCTGGTTGAATGACACGACCTTGCCGTCCAGCAGCCGGTCCTGGAAGCGGCTGGCGCCCACGTGGATGTTCTTCACGCGGGCGGCGCTGCTGCCGTAGTAGTTCGTCTCGCCGGTGCCCAGGTGCGCCGTGATTCCGCGCGACAGGAAGTAATCCAGCGTGCGTTTCGGGGCGCTCTGGCTGCCCAGGACCACGTTCACCTTCACGCCGCGCGGGTCCTTCAGGGTCGCCAGCAGGTTCGCGCGGGTTTTCTCCAGGTTCACCTGAAGGCCGTTGCGCTGCACGACCGCCCAGCCGTCCCACAGTTCCTCGAACCGCGCGTCCTGCGGTGTGGTGGGCAGGCCGCGAACGAAGGCCAGCAGGTCGGCCTCCAGGCTCTGCGTGATGACGCCCTGACGCCGCAGGATCGCGGCCCGCTTGCCGGGAATGGTCAGGGTCCGCGTGAACGGCACGGTGGTCTTCTTGCCGTTCACCAGCGCGGGCCAGCGGGCCTCCACGTTGATCAGCAGCGGGGCCGTACTGACTGCCGGTGCCGGTTCGGTCACGCTGGGTGCCGGAACGGTCGGCGCGGGGGCCGGAACAGGCTGGACAGGCGCGGGCTGGGCAGGCGGCGCCGGAACTGGCTCAGCCGGTGCCGGGACCACCGGGGCGGGCGTCACGGGTTCCGGCGTCACCGGTGCGGGCGCCGGAGTCCCGGGTTCCGGCACCGGCGGCTGAACTGGCGGCTGGGCAGGAGGTTGAGGTGCGGGCGGCAACGCCGGGATGCCCGGCAGGGTCTGCGCGGGTGGCGCCGGGTCAGGGGCGGTCTGCGCCCAGCCTCCGGACGAACTCAGCAGCAGGGCGCTCAGGAACCAGGTCCGACGGGACGACGGGGTCATGCCCGGCAGTATTTCACGGGCCGGTCCGCCCACCATGAGCAGCACACCATGAGCGCGCCGCGCCCGCAGCGGGGCAGGGGAGAGCGGCGCCCCTCGACCGGGATCAGGAGGGTTGCAGGTCCCGCTGCGAGAGCTGCCGCTCGATCTCGGCCACGGCGGCCAGCGCGTGGTGACGGCCGTTCTCGATGAACACCTGGTTGGTCTTCCCGGCGAAGCCCGCACTGCCCACCACGAACAGGCCCGGCGTGCTGCTCTCGTACGCCTCGCTGAGCACCAGGCATTCGTCGGACTGCTCCGCGAGGTTCAGGTCCGCCAGGAACGACAGGTCCGGACGGTACCCGGTCAGGGCGAACGTGAAGTGCGTCGGCAGGTCCCGCACGCTGCCGTCCTCGCCGCGCACCTTCACGTGATCTTCGGCTATCTGCACGACCTGCGAGTTGAAGTGCGCCGTGATGCTGCCCTCCCGGATGCGGTTCTCCAGGTCCGGACGCACCCAGTACTTGATGGTCTTCTTCAGTTCGGGCGCGCGGACGACCATGGTCACGTTCGCCCCGCCGCGCCACAGGTCCAGCGCGGCGTCGGCGGCACTGTTGCCCGCACCGATCACCGTGACGTTCAGACCCATGAACGGGTGCGCCTCGGTGTAGTAGTGGCTGACGTTGTCGCCGTCCTCGCCGGGAATGCCCAGCGCCAGGGGGTTGTCGTAGTACCCGGTGGCGACCACCACGCGCCGCGCCTCCACGACACCGGGCGTCCCGTCGCGTTTCTCGACGGCCAGCGTGAAGCCCGCCGGGGCGGCATGCACGCGCGTGACCTCGGTGTACTGCTCGACGTTCAGCGCCTCCCGCTGCGTGACCAGCCGGTAGTACATCAGCGCGTCGCGGCGGTCGGGTTTGTCATGCCCGGTCACCATCGGGTGATTCCCGATCTCCAGTTCCGGCGCGGTCGTGAAGAACGACATGTACGTCGGGTACTCGAAGATGGCGTTCACGACGCAGCCCTTCTCCAGCACCACGTAACTCAGGCCCGCGCGTTTGCAGGCGATGGCGGCGGCCAGACCCACCGGACCCGCCCCGACAATGGCAACATCAACCAGACTCATGCCCGGCATTCTGCCAGCCCCGGCGGGCGCGGACTGCGGGACAGGCACGGTGAGCGCCGCCCGCAGGTCAGGCTGCGTTCAGGTCAGGCCGGTGTGCGCGACCGACACGTTCCGGTGCGTGGGCGTCAGGAACACGGTCCCCTTCCCGCTGATCACGAACACCAGCCCCTCACCGCTGCGCATGGCGTTCCGGATGCCGCGCACCAGCGGGCGCAGTTCCACCCGCAGGGACGCGGAGTACATCAGGATCATGTCGCCGTCCACGATCACCGAGTCGCTCCCATTCAGTTCGATCACCTCGACCTCCGAGACCGGCACCGGCGACTCGACCACGAAGATGCCCCGCCCGGTCAGCTTCGGTTGCCGCAGCCCGTTCCCGGACAGTGCCCCCGACACCGAGGTGTGCGTGTGCACGCCGAGCTGCATGGTGTCCTGCGCGAGGTAGAAGGCCCTGTCGTCCAGGATCATGTCGTCCCCGGCGTCCCCGGTGGATTCCGCGATGATGAAGTGCCGCCGCGTGGGTTCCGTCCAGACCTTCCCCTGCCCGGTGAAGCGCGTGGCGAAGGCACTCTCGCCCGTCCCGGCCGTCGCCATGGCGCGCCGCAGGAACCCGCCCTGCTGCTGCTGCTCCACGGCTGCCTGCACCTGCCCCACCGAGTACTGGAACGCGCCCGGCTCGATCAGCACGCCGCTGCCGTGCAGTTCGGCCTCGACGGTGAAACGGCCGTCCATGTCGCGCGTCTCGTTCAGGCCGTCACTGCCCTGCGAGAACCGCGTGACGTGCGTCAGGGCGTGCACGCGGAGCGTCAGGCCGTTACCGCGCTGCTCCTGCACCAGTTGCATGTGACTCATGGCCGCAGCATACAGGGCCGCCCCGCGACACGCGGACAGCGCGGCGGACGTTCCGCACGCTCAGCCTGACCGGGCACGCACCAGCGTGCGGAACGTCAGGTCGAACGGGTTCGCGTCATCCGCGGCGCGCGACCGCTCCTGCGTCACCACCCACCCGCTCCCCAGGTCCGGCATGAACGTGTCCCCGTCCAGCCGCGCGTGAATCAACGTGAGTTCCACCCGCGTCAGCTGCGGCAGGAACAGCGCGTACACCTCCGCCCCGCCGATGATCGCCACCTCCGGCACGTCCCCGGCGAGAGACAGCGCCTCCTGCGGGGAATGCGCCACCCGCGCGCCCGGCGCGCTGAACGCCGCATTTCGGGTCAGGACGATGTTCTCCCGCCCCGGCAGCGGCCGCCCGCCCAGCGAATCCCACACCTTCCGGCCCATCACGTTCGGCTTCCCGCGACTGAGCGAGCGGAAATGCGCCAGATCCGCCGGCAGGTGCCACGGCATTCCCCCGTCCCGCCCGATCACGCCGTTCTCCGTGACCGCCACGATCCCCACCAGTTCAGGGCCGACCAGTTCCGGCCCCACCTGCTCAGGCACCGGGGACATGCACCACCTCGATCCCCGCGTCCCGCAGGATCTGCTCCCCGCTCGGCAGACCCGACTCCACGCGGTTCGTCTCCCGGTACGCCGACTCGAACATCACGCGCCCCACCCGCCGCGAATTCACGATCAGCCGCGCACACGCCGCGCACGGCTCATGCGTCACGTACAGCGTATGCCCCTCCCCGTTCCAGTTCGCGGCCAGCAGCGCGTTCACCTCCGCGTGAATGAACCCACTGTGCCCCTGAGACAGGCTCTCGCGCTCGTTCGGCTCGCCCGCCGCGCGCCCGTTGTACCCCACCCCCACCACCCGGTGATGCCGGTCCAGAATGCACGCCCCCACCCGCACCTTGCTGTCCGCACTCCGCGACGCCCACAACCGCGCCGTCGCCAGCCCCAACTCGTCAAAGGTCGGGCGGCTCACACGGCCACCGGGGCCTTGATGCCGGGGTGCGGGTCGTAGCCTTCCAGGCGGAAGTCCTCGTACCTGAACTCGAAGATGTCCTTGACTTCAGGGTTCAGATGCATGACCGGCAGTGGACGTGGCTCCCGCGCCAGTTGCCGCTCCACCTGCTCCAGGTGGTTGCTGTACAGGTGCACGTCCCCACCCGTCCAGATGAACTCGCCGGGTTCCAGGCCGCAGACCTGCGCGACCATCATGGTCAGCAGCGCGTAGGACGCGATATTGAACGGAACGCCGATGAAAAAATCCGCTGATCTTTGATAAAGCTGACAACTCAGGCGCCCGTCCGCCACGTAGAACTGGAACATCGCGTGGCAGGGCGGCAGGGCCATGTCGTCAATCTGCGCCACGTTCCAGGCGTTCACGATCAGGCGGCGGCTGTCCGGGGTGCGTTTGATCTGCTCGATCACCTGCGTGATCTGGTCGATGCTGCCGCCGTCCGGGGTGGGCCAGCTGCGCCACTGCACGCCGTACACCGGGCCAAGTTCGCCGTCCGGGGCGGCCCACTCGTCCCAGATGCTCACGCCGCGCTCCTGGAGCCACCTGACGTTGCTCTCGCCGCGCAGGAACCACAGGAGTTCGTAGATCACGCTTTTCAGGTGCACCCGCTTGGTGGTGACGAGCGGAAAGCCGTCACGCAGGTCGAAACGCATCTGCGCGCCGAACACCGAGCGCGTGCCGGTGCCGGTCCGGTCGGTTTTCACGGTGCCGTGCTCCAGCACATGCCGCATCAGATCGAGATACTGCTTCATCAAGCGCAGTGTAGAGCGGCACTCCGGTTCAAAAGGAGTGCCGCTGCCAGCTGTCCGGTTTATTTCTTCTGGAGGACGTCGACGGCGTAGTAGCAGGGGTCGTTGTCGCAGGCGGCCATGACGACTTCGACGGTGTAGTCGGCTGTCTTGGTGACTTTCACGCTGACGGCGGGAACGTCGTCTTCTTCCTCGTCGGTGGCGATCAGGTTGCCCTTGGCGTCGTAGACGTTGATGTCGAGGTCGCTGCAGTCCTCGTCGCAGACGCCGTAGATCAGGTACTCGCGGCCGCTGGTCAGGGTGTACACGAGTTCGGTGTCGCTGTCGCCCTCGTCGAGGAAGTTGATGTCGAGCATGTCGGCATTGATGGTCTTGTAGCCTTTGCCGAGGTAGAAGGTGGTGCTTGTCTTCAGCTGGGTCTGGATGGCTTTCCTGGCGGCGGTGTCGGTCTGCGCGTGGGCGGTGGGCGTGAGCGGCAGGGTGAGGAGCAGGGTGCTGAGGATGATGCGGGCGTTCATGGGTTCCTCCTGGGTGTGTGGGCCTGGGCGCGTAGGGGGAAAGTACGGGCGGACTGAACAAGCGTACCTGGGCGGCCGGTCAGGTGTGTGCAGAGTTGTGGTGCGTGCCGGGTGTCCCGTTCCCCGGTGCGTGACAGGCCTCCTGTCGCGGCTGGGCCTTTAGACTCAGGTGCTATGACCAACATTCGTAAAGAGTCGGACACCATGGGTACCCTGGATGTGGACGCCAGCCGTTACTGGGGCGCGCAGACGGAGCGCAGCATCCATAACTTCCCGATCGGGCGGGATACGTTCGTGTGGGGCCGTCCGGTGATCCGGGCGCTGGGCATCCTGAAGAAGGGCGCGGCGCAGGCGAACGCGGACCTGGGCGAGTTGCCGCGTGACGTGGCAGACCTGATCGTGCAGGCGGCGGACGAGGTGATCGCCGGGACGCTGGACGAGCACTTCCCGCTGGTGGTGTTCCAGACGGGGTCGGGCACGCAGAGCAACATGAACGCGAACGAGGTGATCAGTAACCGCGCGATCGAGATCGCGGGCGGCGAGATGGGCAGCAAGAAGCCGGTGCACCCGAACGATCACGTGAACCGGGGCCAGAGCAGCAACGACACCTTCCCGACGGCCATGCACATCGCGGTGGTGCTGGAACTGAACGAGCGGCTGTACGGCAGCGTGGGTAAGTTGCGTGACACGCTGCACGCCAAGGCGCAGGAGCATGCGGGGCTGGTGAAGGTGGGCCGCACGCACCTTCAGGACGCCACGCCGATCACGCTGGGGCAGGAGATCGGCGGGTGGGTCGCGCAGCTGGATTACGCGCTTGAGCAGGTGCGGCACGCGGGCGAGGGTCTGCTGGAACTGGCGATCGGCGGGACGGCGGTGGGCACCGGCCTGAACGCGCACCCGCAGTTCGGGGATCTGGCCGCGCAGAAGTACAGCGAGGAGACCGGTTTCGCGTTCCGCAGCGCCGAGAACAAGTTCGCGGCCCTGAGCGCGCATGACGCGCTGGTGCAGACGTCGGCGGCGCTGCGGACCCTGGCGGGCGCGCTGATGAAGATGGCGAACGACGTGCGCTGGCTGGCCAGCGGCCCCCGCAACGGCATCGGCGAGATCGTCATTCCCGAGAACGAGCCCGGCAGCTCCATCATGCCCGGCAAGGTGAACCCCACCCAGTCCGAGGCAATGACCATGGTCGCCACGCGCGTGTTCGGCAACGACGCCACCGTGGCGTTTGCGGGCAGCCAGGGGAACTTCCAGCTGAACGTGTTCAAGCCCGTCATGGTGCACGCCGTGCTGGAGAGCATCCGCCTGATCAGTGACGCCTGCCTCGCGTTCAACGACAACTGCGCGGTCGGCATCGAGCCCGCCTACGAGAAGATCGAGCACAACCTCAGCATCAACCTGATGCAGGTCACGGCGCTGAACAAGCACATCGGGTATGACAGGGCCGCCGCGATCGCCAAGAAGGCCCACAAGGAAGGCAGCAGCCTGAAGGCCGCCGCCCTGAGCCTGGGCTACGTCACGGACGCCGAGTTCGACGAGTGGGTCGTGCCGCTCGACATGACGCACAGCTGAACCCGGCTGCGGGTGGGGGAGAGGACCGGCGTGTGCGGGCCTCTCCCCCGACTGCATGACCCTTCCCCGCGCCTGCCTGGAAAAAGCTGTGCTGGAGGGCGCTTTTCGGAGTCCCCGCATAGGATTGACACCCCGTGCATTCCGCGCTACATTGAAGAAATCAAGGTACACCACCACAGCCGCCCCGCAGGGCGGATTTTTTGTTTCCGGTACCGGTGGGCGGGGCTGCGTTAAGGCGTCCTGATGTGCGCGCCATCCAACCGCGCCGCCACGCGCGCAAGCTGAAGGCATGAGCGACGAGCAGAAGACCGGCTACGACCCCGCCAACCAGTCCCCCGCCGAAGGGCAGAGCCAGCCCATCCCGGACGCCGCGCACGGCAAGGCGCCCAACGTGGACCCGGCCGCGAAACCCGAACCCGCCGAAGGTGGCCGGGACGAGGTGGAAGGCAGCAGCACCCCCAATCAGTCCTGAGGCCGTGACGGCTGAAACGACCCTGAACGTGGCCCGCCCGGATGCCGAGCGGGCCGCGTTGCTCGTCTGGATGCACGGCACCCTGCGGCCCGAGTACGGCGAGCGGCCCCTGAACCCCCGGCGGGAGCCGCTGCACGAGCTGATCAGCACCATCCTCTCGCAGCGCACCACGCACGCCGACGAGGAAGCCGCGTACCGGGAGCTGCGCACGCTGGGTGACTGGGACGCCATCATCGCCGCGCCTGTGGAGGCCGTGGCGCACGCCATCCGGCGCAGCAACTACCCCGAGAGCAAGGCCCCGCGCATCCAGGCGACCCTGGCCGCGCTGCGCGACTCGCCCGGCGGGTACGACCTGGAGCACCTGCGCGACCTGCCCGTGAAGGACGCCCTGAAGGTGCTGACCGACCTGCCCGGCGTGGGCATCAAGACCGCCAGCCTCGTGCTGCTGTTCAACTACGCCCGGCCGGTCTTCCCGGTGGACACGCACGTTCACCGCGTCACGACCCGCGTGGGGGCCATCCCGAAGATGGGCGAACAGGCCGCGCACCGCGCGCTCCTCAAGCTCCTGCCGCCCGACCCGGCGTTCCTGTACGAACTGCACGTGAACCTGCTGCGTCACGGCCAGCGCGTGTGCTCGTGGTACGACCCGAAATGCGGCGCGTGCGTCCTGAAGTCACGCTGCGACGCCCACGCGCAATACGGGGATGGGGTGCCCGCCTGGAAAGGCTGAGGTGAGGCGGCATGCCCCGGGCCCCCGTGTCACGCTGGGGGCATGTGGCGCTGGCTGCTGCCCCTGCTGATCGTCCCGGCGCTCCTGTACGCCACGACGGGCGTGTGGGCGGGCCGCCCACCGCCATTGGAGGTACGCCGCGTGACCCCTGTGACCCTGCCTGAACCCCGTGACATTCCCGAACTGCTGACCCGCCTGGACGCCTGGGTGGCGCGCGAGGTACCCCTGGACCACGCGACGCTGCGCCCCGGCGTGACGGACGCCGCGCTGGACGCCTTCGAGGCGCGGCAGGGCGTGACGCTCCCCCCGGCCATGCGCGCCCTGTACCGCTGGCATGACGGGGGCGACCTGTTCGGCCTGGAGTTCCAGAGGCTGGAGCATCTGGAATTCAACCGGGTGTCGTGGGCGGAAATTGCCGCCGATCGCATGACCGACCTGGACGAGGACATCGTGTCGCACCCGCCCGGCGCGATCCGCCTGCTGTACGCCACGGGCGACTGGCTGCCGTTCCTGCACGACGGGGGCGGGAACCACGTGGCGCTGGACCTGCATCCCGGCCCGGCTGGGCGGCTAGGGCAGGTCATCACAACCGGCCGCGACGAGGAGCACCGGTTCGTGCTGGCCCCCGATCTGGACACCTTCCTGCGGGAGTACCTGCGCCGCCTGGAAACGGGCCGCGTGACTGTGCGCCGCCTGAGCGGTTTTCAGGACGAGACCTGGGAAGTGCGCCTTCAGGAACCCGGCGGTCGTGCCCCGGAGGGCTACCGCGTGCTGGCCGATCTGTTCCCCGCGTTCGGCGCGGCCCCCGAGCGCATGGACACCGGCTGGCCGTGATGAACGCTCATGCTTACCCGCGTTCGCGTTCGCGCAGCACGAGTTGAATCAGGCCCAGCAGGACCAGTTCGTCGTCCTGACCGGACCGGGGCTGGAGTTCCTCGACGGTGAAGCGGCGCGAGAGGAAACTGCGTTTCTTGTGCACGCGGTACGCGGGTTGCCCGCCCGCGTCGGTGACGGTGTAGGTGGGGTTCACGAGGTAATCGAAGCCCATGGCGATCAGATCCCCGATGAACGGGATGACTCCGATGGCGCCCTCGACGACGCTCAGCCAGGGCTGGTCGTCGCGGATGGTGAAGCGGGCCTCCTGTTCCGGGCCGAGCAGGTCGTAACTCGCACCCCACAGGGTCCGCAGGCCCTGCGCCTGGAGCGCGCCGACGGGACTGCCGTCCGCGCGGCTGATCAGGCGCCGGGCTTTCCAGTCGAGCGCTCCGGCCATGAATCCCTGGGCTTTCATGGCGTGCGTCTGCACCCGGCGGGTCTCGTCGCTGTACACGCGGACCTCGTCGCGGACGCTGAAGGTCTTTTCCTTGACGAGTGCGACGAGGGCGCCGCTCGCGTCCGTGACGCGCAGTTCGGTGAACAGGCTGAACTTGAATTCCAGCGTCAGGGGAAAGGTGAGCTTCACGCTGTCCCTTACGGGGTCAGGGGTCGGTGGGTTCCCACAGGTCGAGGCGGGTGCCGGGCGTGATTCCGGCGGCCTGCGCCCAGGTGTGGGCGGGCTGGGCCTTGCGGGCCTCGGGTTGCACGGTGCGGATCAGCACGGCACCCGCCTGCGCGGCGACGGTCAGGCCGCTCTCGGTGACGCGCAGAACCTCGCCGGGCTGGCTGCTGCCCGTCGTGACGCTGAGGCCCGCGAGTTTCAGGCGGGCGCCGTTCAGGAAGGCGGTCGTCTGCGGCCACGCGGCCACGCCACGGGAGCGGTTCACGATCTGCGCGGCCGTGTCGGTCCAGCGGACGAAGCCGTCCTCCTTGGTGAGCATGGGGGCGTGCGTGGCCTGCGCCTCGTCCTGCGGGGTGGGCGAGAGGCCGTCCAGGTCGGACAGCGCCTGCACGATCAGCCGCGAAGCCTGGGCGCTCAGGGCGTCTGCGAGTTCATGGGCCGTCCACTCGGGCGCGATGGGCAGCGGCTCCTGTAACAGCACCGGGCCGGTGTCCATGCCCTCGTCGGTCTGCATGATCGTCGTGCCGGTCACCGCCTCCCCCCGGATCAGCGCCCACTGGATCGGCGCGGCCCCCCGGTAGGCGGGCAGCAGGCTGGTGTGCGTGTTCAGGAACCCGTACCGGGGAACCTCCAGCACGCTGGCGGGCAGGATCTTGCCGTACGCGCAGGTGACGGCCACGTCCGCGCCGGAGTCGCGCAGGGTCGCCTCGAAGTCCGGGTTGCGGCGCAGCTTCGTGGGTTGCGCGAGCGGCAGGCCCAGTTCGGCGGCGCGGGCCGCGACGGGCGGCGGCGTGAGCTTCAGGCCGCGCCCCACCGGTTTGTCCGGCTGCGCCACGACCAGCACCACCTCGAAGCGCTCGCGGATCGCTTCCAGCACCGGCAGGGCGAAGGCGGGCGACCCGAAGAACGCCACGCGCGGCGGGCGGGCACTCATACGGACTCCGATTGAATGGGCTGCAAAGACCGTTGGGTCCGAGCGGATGCGAGTGGGAGCAGGGCGGGTTCCGGACGTGGAGTGGGCAGATCGGTGGTGTTCCGATCTGTTAACGAAACAAACGGAACCCGTATCATGCGCGCTCGGCGCGGCGGCGCTGCTCGTGCGCGGCCAGGTCGTTCAGCAGCGCGCGGGATTTCTGCTGGATGGCCAGCAGTTCCTTGCGGTAGTCCTCGGTGACCTCGGCCGGCAGGCGGTCCAGGAACATCACGCCGTCCAGGTGATCGGCCTCGTGCTGGAACACCCGCGCGAGGTAATCGTCCGCCTCGATCACGCGCGCGGCGCCGTCCAGATCGGTGTAGGACACCTGCACGGCGCGGGCGCGCGGCACGCCCTCCTCGTAGATGCCGGGAATGCTGAGGCACCCCTCCTGGTACGAGCGGTCCTTTTTCTTGTTGATGACCTTCAGGACCGGGTTGAGCATCACGAAGTCACGCAGCACCCGCGAGCGCAGGTTGTCGTCGCCGCCCTCGTTCTCTTCCTCGTCGTCCTCGTACTCGACCGCCACGAACATCCGCACGGGCAGCCCGATCTGCGGGGCGGCCAGTCCGACGCCGCGCGCCTCGAACATCGTTTCGAGCATGGTGTCGGCCACCTGCCGCACCGTCTGCGGATCGAAGCCCGGCACGGTCAGGGTGTCGGTGGCCTGCAGGGGCTTGGCTTTACGGCGCAGCACCGGGTCGCCGTACAGGCGTAGCGGGTACACGCGGGGAGAATCGAGGTGCGTCACAATGCTCTGTTTTACCAGACAGGCGCCCCCGCGACCCTGCCGCTGATCCCAGTCCAGTCTCTCCGGTCCCTGCGGGGACGCGCCGGGCATGGCGGGTGGCATGAGCATGAACGGCCCCTCACGCAACTTCACTCCCGCCGGTCAGGTAAGCGTGGTTACAATGACCGTCAGTCAGTTGAGAGCCCGTTCCTTCCCGTTCACCCGGCGCACGCCGCCCCAAGGAGAACCATGACCCCCACCCGCCCCACCCTGATCCTGACCCTGACCGCCGCCCTGCTGGGCCACGCCAGCGCCCAGACCGAACCCGCCCAGACCGCACCCACGCCCGCACCCACCAGCCTGCTCACGCAGACCCAGAGCGCCGCGCAGGCCGCCGCCGAGGCCCGCGACCTGATCCTCAAGGCCCGCAGCGCCTACCCCGCAGGCAGCGCCAACATCGACCAGACCCTCTGGAAACAGGCCGCCGCCGCCGCCGAAACCGCCGTCAGCGCCGCGCCCGGCAACCCTGACTACCTGAAACTCCGCGCGCAGATCTACACCGAAGTCGGCTTCTGGAAACAGGCCGAAAGCGCCTGGGCCGCGTACTTCCGCGCCGCCCCCGCCGCCGGAACGCCCGAATCGCAGATGGCCGCCACCGTGCAGTACAACCTCGGGTACTCGGCGTACACCCGCAACATGCCCGACCAGGCCGCCACCTTCTTCGCCGCCTGCCTGCAACTCGACCCGAACAGCGTCCCCTGCGCCACCTGGGCCGCCCGCACCGCCCTGGAAGCCGGGAACTACACCCAGGCGCAGACCCTCTACGCCCGCGCCGTCACCCTGAACCCCGCCGACAAGACCCTGACGTACTTCCAGGGACTCGCGCAGAGCGCCGGACGTTACGGCCCCGCCGCCACCCGCGCCTTCAGCCGCGCCTACGGCGACCGCGAAGCCGGACGCAAAACGCAGGCCCTCGCCGGATTCCAGGAAGCCGCCCGCAGCGCCCCCAACTTCACCGAAGCGCAACGCGAAGCGGGCCGCCTCGCCCTGGAACTCGGGAACACCCAGGCCGCCCTGGACGCCTACACGGCCCTGAACGCCCTGCCCAGCCCCACCGCCGCCGACAAATTCAACCTCGCGCTGGCCACCGAAGCGCAGCAGTACGGCCTGAACGCCGTGCAGACCTACCGCGCCGCGTACCAGAAGTACACCGCCGGTGACAAAACGGCCGCCGAGGCCGGATTCCTGGCCGCCACGCAACAGAACCCCCGCTACGCCAAAGCCTGGGCGTGGTTGGGCCGCACCCGCTACGAAGCGAAGAACTACGCGGGCGCCGCCGAGGCATACACGCAGGCCGTGACCCTCGACCCGACCGACAAGAGCAGCGCCTACTACCTGAAACTCGCGCAGCAGGGCAAGTAACCCCGGCCGAACCGTGAGGGGCGGCTCCGTGACAGGCGGAGCTGCCCCTCACCCACGTGCCCGCGCCAGCCCGCGCGACCCGCAGGTGCGGTCATGACAGGCGGCGCGCTACGCTGCCCCCATGACCACCCCCCGCCCCCGGATCCTCGTCGCGAACGACGACGGCATCTTCAGCCCCGGCATCAAGGCCCTGGCCCAGGCCATGAGCACCTTCGCGGACGTGATCGTCAGCGCCCCCGACGTCGAACAGAGCGCCGTCGGGCACGGCATCACCATCCGCCGCCCCCTGCGCTTCAAGCACACCGCCAGCGCCGGTTTCGGCGACATTCCCGCGTACCGCGTGGACGGCACGCCCGCCGACTGCGTCGTGCTGGGCGTGCACCTGACCGGCCAGCCGGACCTCGTGGTCAGCGGCATCAACCTCGGCCCGAACCTCGGGGACGACCTGACCCACAGCGGCACCGTCGCCGCCGCCATCGAGGGCATGAGCCTCGGCATTCCCGCCATCGCCTTCAGCCAGCGCGCCACACCCGCCGGAGAGTACGACTTCGCACCCGGCGCCGCGTACGCCGCCCGCCTCGCCCAGACCGTCCTGACGCGCGGCCTGCCCCCCCGCACCCTGCTGAACGTGAACTTCCCCGCCCACACACCCACCGGCGTGCGCGTCACCCGCGTCGGCGAGCACCGCTGGGAAGACCGCCTCGTCACCCGCCACGACCCCGAAGGGCGCGAATACCACTGGGTATCCGGCACCAGCACCGCCCCCGACGCCCACGACGAGGCCACCGACTACGGCGCCGTCGAAGCCGGACTGATCAGCGTCACGCCCGTCCGCATCGACCTGACCGCCCGCGACCTGCTCGGCGACCTCGCCGAACACGTCCCACAGCTGTAACAGCAGGTGCTGGCAAGGGGGGCGTGAGCTGCCGCCCACGCCCCCTCAACGAATCAGGAAGCCGATCAGGGCTGCACCATCCGCACCTGCGCCGCCGGAACGACGGTCAGCACCGGACGCTGGAGGTTCGCCGTGTTCACGCGGTACACCACCGCCGCCTTCACACCCTGCGCGGTCGCCTGATCGAGTTCCGCCTGCGAGTTCACCAGTCGCACGTTCAGATTCACCTCGTCCGTGAACGCGATGCGGCCGTCCTGCCGCGCCCGGACCCACAACGTCTCCGATTCATCGCCACCGTTGAAGGCCTTCTGATTGAGCTGCCGGATGTTCTGCACCACGGCGAATACCTCGCCGTCCTGACCTGGCACAGCCAGTTGAGGGGCGGCGGGATCGAACGCGAACGTCGAGTCAATGGGCATCACATTCACGGGCAGTGGCAGCGACGTGTCTGTCCGGCGCGCGTCGGCCAGCCCTGCACCCAGGATGTCCACCGTGCGCACCGGAGCCTGCGCGGTGCCGACAGGAATGCGGGCCGCGCCGATGGTCAACACCGGGTTGGTCAGGCCCGTCAGGGTAAACGACTGGTCCGTCACGGACCGGACGAACCCCATCAGCACGCGGCTGGGCACGTACCGCTGACCATTGACCAGCTCCGTCATGTAGGAGATTTGCGGATTGCCCGTCGGGCTTCCCTTGAGGACGAGCGCACTGGTCGTCAAGGGATCGGCGTATACGGGCACCTTCGCAGCGGTCATGGCGGCCAGCAGATCCGTGACGTTCAGAAGTGGGAAGAGAAAAGCTCCCTTCTTGCACTGAGCGTTCAGGCCTTCTGGCCCTCCGTACTGGGCATACACGCGCTGGATGCGCGCCAGCGCCCCGGGGGGCAGACTGGCGACCTCCTCCGGACTGAGCACACGGCACTCCTGAAGATCCTGCGTCCGGAACGCCGACCCGACCGCCGGGACCTGCGCCACGGCCTGCAAGCTCAGCAGCCCGGCCACACCCAGCAGCAGGGTCGCCCGGATGGCGGCGGGTGCGGTGTGGACGCCGCTGAGGTCGCGGGCGATGGCGTGGGGGTTACCCAGGTCGCGCAGCGCGGCCCGTTCTGCCTCCAGCTCACTCAGGCCGCAGAGCTGGTGGCGGTAGATCTTGTCCTCGATGGCGCCGCGCAGTTCCAGGGCGGCGTCGCGTTTTTTCGTGCCCCACAGGCCGCGTGTGGCGTGGCGGATGAACTGGTCGCGGTTCATGCGGGGCCGCCGATGACGCCGCGGACGGCGCGGGTGAAGCGTTCGTATTTTTCGCGCTGGGCTTTCAGTTCGGCTGTTCCGGTGGGGGTGAGGGTGTAGACCTTGACGGGGCTGCCGCCGCGTGGGAGGGTCTGGAATTCGCCGCGGATGAAGCGCTGTTTTTCGAGGCGGTGCAGGGCGGGGTAGAGGGTGCCTTCGCGCAGGGCGAAGTGGCCGTCGGTGGCGGCCTGGACGTCGGCGATGATCTGGCCGCCGTAGCGGGGGCCTGTTTCGAGGGTGGCGAGGAGGAGGAGGTCGAGGTGGCCTTTGAGCTGCTGGGCGTCCATGGGGCTCCTTCCGGGGTCACGCGCGGTGACCTCGCTTGGCGATGCTGGTGGTAGGGGCATCGTAAAGCGAGGAGCATCGGAATGCAAGGGCTTGTGGGTTCAGCGGCTGGCCTGCACCTGAAACACCCAGGCGCGCACGCCGTCCGGCACCGGCAGGGGCGGCACCTCGCCCGCCCAGCGGCTCGCCACCAGCGTCAACTCCGGCTGAGCAGAGGAGAGCAGCAACTCCGCGCCCAGAAACCCCGGCCACCCCGGCAGCGCGTCCAGAAAGGCATGCAGGGCAGCGCGGGCCGCCTCGCCCTTGCCCTCGGCGTAGTGCACCTGCATCAGCTGCTCCTGCCGGGCATCAGTACAGACTCAGGGGATTGCGGGGATTCCAGCGCAGGTACGTACCGAAATGCAGGTGCGGCCCCGTGCTGCGCCCCGTGTTCCCGACCCGACCGACCGGCTGGCCGCGCACGACCAGTTCGCCCTTCTTCACGAGGTTTGCACTCAGGTGCGCGTAGCGGGTGATCCAGCCGTCCGGGTGCTCCAGCACGACCGTCCAGCCCCACCCACGGTCGTAATCCGGGCGGGATTCCAGCACGCGGCCCGAACGGGCGGCGCGGACCAGGGTGCCGACCGGCGCGACGATATCCACACCCCAGTGATCCTCGCGCGTGCCGTCCAGCACCCGCGACCCGTACCCGCTGCTGATGGTGTGATGCCCCGCCACCGGCCACAGCCACCCGCCCGCGCCAGATGAACTGGCCGCCCGGACGGTCGCGGTACTCCGGGCCACCGGGGCCGCAGTGGGCGCCGCGCTGCGACTGGGAATCGTCAGGCGCGCCCCGGTCCACAGGGCCTTCCCGTCCCGGTAGGCGGGGTTGGCGCTGAGCAGGGCACTCAGGCTCAGGCCGTAGCGGGCGGCGATCACGGACAGGTTCTCCCCGCTTTTCACGGTGTGCGTCCGGGCGGGCAACGTCCGGTCCGGGAGGGTCAGCACCCACCCGGCCTGCACCTGATCCGTGCCGCGCAGCCGGGCGTTCACCGCGCGGATCTGCGCCGCACTGACCCCGGCGCGCGCCGCGATACCGCTGAGGGTATCCCCCGGCTGCACCCGGTACGACGTGACCGCCTGCGCCGACACGCCCAGGCACAGCAGCAGGGCCACGCCGCGCAGGGACCGCTGGAAGGACTGCCGTTCGTTCACGCCGCGCAGCATACCCGCTCCCGCCTGACGAAACAGACGGAATCCGTATGAGCGGCCCGCCGGGCTGGGCCGTTCCCTCACGCGCCGGTGGCGATCACGTTGCAGGTGCAGCGCGCCAGGCTGGTCACGCGGTCCCGCTCGTCGCGGATCTCGACCGTCCAGACCATCATGCTGCGCCCCCGGTACGCCAGGGTCGCCTCGCCCGTCACCCAGCCGTCCGTCACGCCGCGCACGTGCGTGCCGCTCAGGTCCACGCCGACCGCCACCTGCCGCGCCGGATCGAGGTTCAACCACGACCCCACGCTCGCCAGTTCCTCGGCCAGGGCGAGGTTCGCGCCGCCATGCAGCCGCCCGGCAGGTTGGCGATTCCCCTCGACCGGCATGCGGGCCACCAGGCGCTCGCGGCCCACCTGCATGAACTCGATCCCGATCCGTGCGCCCAGCGTGCCCTGAAGGGCGTTCATGCGGCCCGCCAGCGCCTCGGGCGTCAGCGTGTCGAGTTCATGCGCGGTGGGGAACAGCAGGTCCGGGTGCAGCGTCATGCCCCGATGCTACCGCCCCCACCGGCCCCAGGGAATCAGCCCTGTCGGTGGGCCAGCGTGCGCCCCACGCCCAGCCCGTGCCGGTACACCAGTTCGCCCCCCAGGAACCCGCCCGCGACCGCCACGCCCAGCGCCGCGCCCGACAGTGCCTTTCCCAGCCCGCGCCGCCCCCGCCGCCGCGCCAGCAGCGACCCCACGTTCAGCACGAACGCCGCCTCGTTCAGCGCCCCGTGAATCAGGCCGGTGCGCCGCGCCTCGCCGCGCGTGTTCGACCAGTCGGCCCAGCCGGTCGCGATGGTCCCCACCGCGCCCAGCGTGCCCAGCAGCAGCGCCCGGTCCGCCGCCGCGTCGTTCGCGCCCGGCGCCTGCGCGGGCAGGTGATCCAGTGCCGCCGCGATCACCCACCCGCCCAGCGGCAGGTGCACCAGAATCGGGTGCAGCGGATGCCCCAGCCACTCGCCGTGCAGGGCGTCCATCACGCCGTCGGGCAGGGTCGCCTCCGCGCCGCGCAGCAGCGTCTGGAGCGTGTCGGCCACGCCCTCCAGCGCGTCGTGATCGCTGACGGCGTCCTCTATGAGGTGGGCGGGCGGCCGGGAACGGTTCAGGTTCAGCATGAAAGACCTCCTGTGAGGCCCTCACCGTAGGCCGCCCCGCCCCCCCGGCGCGTGCGAGGCGACTTCAGGTTCGTTCATGCCCGCCCGACCCAGGGTTCAGTCCGGGATCAGGTCCGCCGGGTCCGGCGTCAGGCACGCCTCCCACGCCGCCTCGAACTCCGCGCGGTCCAGGCCCCGCCCGATCACCACCAGTTCGGAGGTGCCGTCCCCGGCGTCCCAGGCGTCCGCCGTGAACAGGTCCCGCACCGCCTGAAACAGAATCCGCTGCGGGTACCCGAACAGATCCAGGAACCCCTTGGCGCGCAGCACCTCCGCCGGGCGGGACAGCAGGAACTCGGTCATGAACCGCTGCCAGCGGTACGGGTCCAGCGGCCGGTCGGCGCGCAACGTGAACGACTTCAGGCCCGGCGTGTGCGCCGCGCGGGCGTCCACGCCGTCCAGCACGCGCGGATCGAAATCGTCGCGGGCCAGCAGGGCGTCCGCGTCCACCTGACCCCGCTCCACCCGTTTGATCTCCGCCAGCGGATTCACGCCGCGCAGCACGCCCTGCGCGTGCTCCAGCAGCGCTGGGTCCGCCTGATCGGTCTTGTTCAGCACCACCACGTTCGCGTACGCCAGTTGCCGCGCCGCCTCCGGATGCTCCCGCAACGTCTGAAGCGCGTGCCGGGCGTCCACGACCGCCACCAGCGTCGTCACGCGGAACGCCGCGCGCACCGACCGTTCCAGCAGCGTCGTCAGGACCGGCGTCGGGTCCGCCACACCCGACAGTTCCACGATCACCGCGTCCGGCTTCTGCTCACGCATGGCAATCGTCACCAGCGCCCGCAGCAGATCATCCCGGCCCGTGCAGCACAGGCACCCGGCCGTCAGTTCCGTCACGTCATCCTGAAGCCGCTCGATCAGGCTGCCATCCACGCCCTGCGCGCCGAACTCGTTCACGATCACACCCAGCCGGTGCGGCAACGACCGGATCAGGTGATTCACCAGCGTCGTCTTCCCCGCCCCCAGAAACCCACCCACCACAATCACCGGAATGCGTTCATCAGAGCGGTCGGCAGGCACAGTCATGCCGCGCAGGATACGGGGTGATCGGCGCGGTGACGGTAACGCCGACCGGACCGCCCGTCAAAGTGGCAGTGAACAACCGGCACCGCCCGGTACTGTGAACGCAGGAGGAACGATGGACGACCCACGCACACCCCGGACCCCGGCACGCACGACCTCCGAGAAGCCACGGTGAACCCGAGAACACTGATCTGCGCCCTGACGATCCCCCTCGCCCTGCTGGGATGCCGTGATCAGGCTGAGAGCGGTCCCGGCGTGCGAACCTCGCAGACCCAGCAGGACCGGCAGGTCACGTACGGCGGGAACATCAAGCGCTTCCTCGCGCTCGACGACGTCAGCCGCGTCGGCTGGCTGGGCGCGCCGCTGGGCACGCAAGGATGGGCGCCCGGCCCAACCGACTTCCTGCTGTACGCCGCGTTCCCGTTCGCCACGCCCCTCCCGGACGCCTCTTACCCCGGCGTGACCGTCGACGAACAGGTGATCACGAGCTTCGCGGCGGCCAGCATCGACCTGAACGACCTGATCCAGGGCAGGCAGGTGGACGCCTCATCACTGGTGCTGACTTCGGACGTGCCCGTCCTGGCGGTGCAGAAAGAAGGCATGGTATTCATCATCCTGCTCCTGGCCTGAAAGGCGTTTTCTGCTGCCTGCAGGGCCGCTCTTCGCTGTTCATGCGGTGCCAGAACTGTACCTGCGAATACGCTCAGAAGCAAACAGAGCCCGTATCAGGCGCAGCGGACGTCGGGCAAGGCGTGACCTGAGACTGGCCATAGTGGAACGGCTGGTCAATTTCGCCCCACGCCAACTGACCTGCCGGTTACTGTGACTCCAGGAGGAGCGATGGAGTACCAGCGCAAACCACAGCGGCCAGCACCCGCCACCCGGCAGGTCAGCACCCACACCCCGGACCCGCCCGCCCTGACACAGCTGGAAGCGCAGCGGCACACGCTACAGCGCTTCACGGCCCGCCCGCAGACCGCCCAGCGACAGGCCGCCGCGCCCGTGCTGCGCGCCGCAACACTACAGCGCCAGGAAGAGGGACGCCTCGCCAGCGACCGAGCCACCATCCAGCGACAGGTGACTGCCCTGGGCAACGTTGCCCCCGTCCAGCCGCAGACCCAGTCACCCGTCCCTGTCAAGCCCGTCACGCCCGCCGACTGGATCACGGTCATGCGATCCCGTGCCGAGGGCGTCGAGGGGCAGCGCCTGGACACCCGCGCCTTCGGGGAGTTCCAGACGCTGCAACGACAGGTGGCGCAGACCCTCGCCCACAGCTTCCGCAGTGACCGGGGCGATCCCCAGGCCCGGTACGCCACCTATGGCGAGCACCTCGCCACGCTGCAACGCCACGCACTGAGTGCCCCGGTGTCCCGCGTGGTGCTGGGCATGGTGCCCCCAGCTGAACGCCTGCCGCTGCAACGCGCAGCAGACGAGGCGCTGCAACGCCAACGGGCGCAGGAACAGGCGGTGCTGAACTTCGGGAGCCTCCAGACGCTGCAACGGCAACTGGCCGAGCTGGATGCCGAGGCGACCCAGCCGATCCTGCAACGCATTCAGGCCAGAAGAGGCGCGGGGAATCCACTCCCGGAGGCGATCCAGCGGCATCTGGAGGGAGGTCTGAACCACGACCTGAGCCGCGTGCGGATTCACGATGATGCGGAGGCAGACAAACTGGCCAAGGGCGTAAATGCCGTGGCGTTCACGACAGGGACGGACATCTTCTTCCAGGCGGGGCGATTCAACCCGAACACGCAGAGCGGACTGGAACTGCTGGCGCACGAGGTGACGCACACGGTGCAGCAGAGCCAGGGGCGCGTGGGGACGGGCATCGACCCAGACGCAGGACTGGAGCAGGAAGCGCGGGCGACAGGAAAGCGGCTCGTGAGCAAGGCGGTGGGGGGAGAACACGGAGCGTACCGGCTGCTGCCTCTGCCTGCTGCACCGACGCGCGTCACGTGGCAGCGTGCCGCAGGCATGGTAGTAGTGCCTATTTGGAAGAAGATTAAACTCATTTATCCTATCCAAAAGCAACTGGTTGCTTCGAAAGGTTTCAAAGAACTTTCGGATAGAGAGAAGGAGATCATTCTATTTTATATTGGCGGATCCGATTACTATATTTCCTCTCTGGCAAGAGGTATTCTAGAGGCTGATGTATCTGTGGGAAATATTGATTTGAATAAACCGGAAGCAATACGTAGATTTATGAACGAACAGGAGGCTAGGATGCGCATTATAGATCCTCTGCCTGGAACATTTGACAAAAACCGTTCAAAATATATTATAGAAAAGCCAATTTACGTCAAAGGCCATCACTTCGATAGTTCAGTGGCAAATGCCAGAAAATACATTGTCAAAATCGGCAAAATTTCTGTCAGCGTTTTCGTCCCCGTTTTAGAAAATAAGACGAGTGATAAGATACACTCTATTGAGGAAATTGCGAAGGGTCTGGCCGCTCTACCACTGGCCTCTTTAAAACTCGTAAAAATCGTCAATGTCAATCCACAAGCGAATCCGGGAGATGCGTATTGGGCAAAAGAGTATAATCGACCCGGATTTCGTGCATATATGACGGCTGGCGCTGACGGCATCGTCGGTGTTTACCCAACAAGAGAGAAACAAACTCAGCAATTTCTGGATGGAAGTCTTATACATGAGGCGGGACACATATTGTCAGAATCAACCTTTAAAGAAAAAGATTGGGAAAAGTGGAAAACGGCACAGGATAAGGATAAGATATTTCCTTCTGATTATGCTAAGAATGCACCGCGAGAAGATTTTTCGGAGAGCCTGAATTTATATTACACGGTCAAAGGCAAACCTGAAGAGGAGGAAGTTAGGAGAATTTTCAGGTATCGTTTCCTTATCATTGATGGGTTACTCAAGAGGTGATTAAGACATGCGTATTCTGATCTTTGTCATTACATGTATGCTATTGGTCGGTGGGATAGTTATGAGCCAGGCATCATCCTTTCCATCTCCGGGAATATATAACAGTGAGCAGATAAAATTTCAGACTTTCCAGCTAAGTATAGATGATAAGGGAAATGGGTCATTTAGAACTATCATCTCTCTACATTTGCCGCCCGTAATTGTTGACGAAATGGATTTTATTGGAAAGATTGATGTATACGGTAGATACTGCATAAAACCCAAGCCTAGATCGTATCCACAATGCTTTAAAGTTTTAAGAAATGGCAAATTAGAGGGCATCAAGGACGAAAAATCACGGTCAATCACTCTGGAGCTGTTTAAAGGCAGATGACTGAAGCTTATTACTGACATGTTAAGCATCGTCGATAAAGGAAGTGCGAACTGCTGGCGTTTGAATGAATTTTAAAGCAGTCAGGCCACCATCTGTTCCCCTTATAAAATGCGTGCTGTCGCCCGGATGCCCTGAGCCTCGCCGCGTATCCTCGCCCGTATGCCTGCCCCCGGTCCGTCTGTTCTGCGCCGCCTGTACGGTCTGCTGAGTCCGTACCGCCGCACGGTGGGTCTGGGCCTGCTGCTGCTGACCCTGAGCGTGGCGGCGGAACTGTACCCGCCGCTGGTGTGGATCCGGGTGGTGGATCAGGGCATTCCGGAGCGGGACTGGGTGTTCATCGGGGGGCAGCTGGCGGTGCTGGTGGGGGTCTTCGCGGCGCAGCAGGTGCTGTCGGCGTGGCGGGGGCTGCTGCTGGAGCGGGCGGGGCAGGCGTTCACGCGGGACCTGCGCCTGACGCTGTACGGGAAGTTGCAGGGGCAGTCGGCGGCGTACTTCGAGGGGCAGCGGACCGGGGACCTGCTGGCCCGCGTGACGGGCGACGTGGACGCGCTACAGGACGTGCTGGTGCGTGGCACGGACGCTGTGCTGGCGAACGCGCTGCGGCTGGTGGGCGTGATCGGGATCTTCATTGCGTTGCAGCCGCTGCTGGGGGTTGTAACGACCATCCCGATGATCGCGGTGGCGTTCATGCTGCGCCGCTACGCCCGCACCGTGCGGCCCGCGTACCGCGCGGCGCGCTCCCGCCTGGGCGACCTGAGTGCCCTGATCGCCGACCGCCTGAGCGGCATCCGCGTGGTGCAGGGCTTCGCGCGCGAGGATGCCGAGGCCGCCCGCATCGGCGCGCTGGGTGAGGAACTGTACCGGGTGGGCGTGCAGGCCGTCACCATCCGCAACCGCGCGTTCCCGCTGGCGCGGTTCGTGGGGAACTTCGGGAACGTGATCATGCTGGGCGGCGGCGCGTGGCTGATCATGGCCGGGCAGTTCACGCTGGGCGGCCTGCTCGCGTACCGGGGGTACGGGCGGTACTTCTACGGCCCCATCGACGACCTCGTGAACATCGGGGACCTGCTCCAGCGGGCAGAGGCGAGCGGGCGGCGCGTGTTCGAGGTGCTCGACGCCCCCGTGCCCGTGCAGGACCGCCCCGGCGCGCCGCCCCTGCCGCTGCCGGTGCGCGGGCAGATCGACTTCGAGAACGTCACCTTCGGGTACGACCCGGCCCGCCCGATCCTGCGCGGCGTGACGCTGCACGTCCCGGCCGGGCAGCGCGTCGCCCTGCTCGGCGAGAGCGGCGCGGGCAAGAGCACCCTGCTGGGCCTCGTGACCCGCACCTTCGACCCGCAGGAAGGAACCGTCCGCATCGACGGGCACGACGTGCGCGACCTGACCCTGACCAGCCTGCGGCGCGGCGCGGTCAGCATGGCGCAGGACACCTTCCTGTTCCACGACACCGTCCTGAACAACGTCACCTACGCCCACCCCGACGCTACCGAAATCGAGGTCCAGGCGGCCCTGCGCGCCGCGCACGCCCACACCTTCGTTCAGGCCCTGCCGGACGGACTGAACACCGTCGTCGGGGAGCGCGGCGTGAAACTCTCCGGCGGGCAACGCCAGCGCCTCTCCATCGCCCGCACCCTGCTGGCCCGGCCCACCCTGCTGCTGCTGGACGAACCCACCAGCGCCGTCGACGCCGAAAGCGAAACGCAGGTGGTGGCCGCCCTGACGGAACTCATGCGCGGCCGCACCGCCCTGATCGTCACGCACCGCCTCAGCCTCGCCCGCACCGCCGACCGCGTCATCGTCCTCGCGGGCGGCCAGATCGTCGAGGACGGCCCCCCGGACCTCCTGCGAAAGCGGAACGGCGCGTACGCCGCGCTGGAAAGGGCAGCAGTGGGACTGACGCTGTAGACGGCCCTCCTCTGATCAGATGGCCGAGCTGCCCCATAGTTCGTAGGTCATCGGGTGAGCTGTGAGATCAAGAGAGAGGTCGTAGCCAAGGTAATCAACATCTGTCTGACCTGCCATAAACGGATGTTCAAGAAAGTGCAGCATCACCATGACGTTTGTCGGGTTGTCCCCAGCAATCAAGTCGATGTAATACTCACCAGTCATTGCCAACCGAGAGGGAAAGAAGTCGTTGTCGAGTTCTCCAGACCCACTTCCGTCTTCGACAGCTTCCATCGCCGCGCTCTGGAGCTCAGTACCCGACACTTTCCGGGGAGTTCGTCTGGGACGGCATCAACAGGTCGATCAAATCACACAGGCGTGCTGACTCCTGGCTGAACGACCGGACCAGTTCCCGCAAGCCCATCTTCACCACGCTCCACGCCCGGCGACCATGCGCCTTCTTCGGGCAGTCCAATGTGACTCCGACGAGCACACACCACGTGTAGGTCAGCGTCAACAGGCACAGCAGGCGCTCCACGTGATCGTGGAGCGTCATGTGTGTTTCCTCCAGTTGGAAGCCCTTACTCTTGAGTGCCCGGAAGAGACATTCGATCAGGAACCTCCGGCGGTATCGCGTCTGGATCGTCGTCACCGCCCCGGCGTTACTGGCGATGATCAGCGACTCACCATCTCGGGTGTGCGTCAGGACCACATTCATCGGCTGCCCGTACACCAGCGTGTCCTCGACTAGCAGACCGGCCATGCCGGTCTGCATGCGACTCAGCCAGTCCTTCGCCGTCCAGTCGTCCATGAGCGTGTCGCTCCGCAGGCGCACGCAGATGGGAATTCCACGGCAGGCCAATCCCTGAATCCAGTCATAGCCGACGAATTCGCGGTCGGCGTACAGCACCCGGATGTCCGCTGCGGAGAGCAGGCAGAGGGCATCGTCCATGAGGGTGTGCCGGATCTCCGTATGGCTGCCGCCCCCGTGGGGCAGCAGCTCGTAGAGGAGGGGGATCGCGACGCCCCGCCAGATGACAGCCAGGAGCAGGACGTTCACGTCGGTCTGGCCATACTTCCAGTTCGTCCGGTCGAGGATGAATTCGCGTGGTTGTGCGGAGGGAAGGAGTGTCAGGACCACCCGGGCGACGTCGGCCGGCTGGATGGGATGCCGGTCAAAAAAGCGCTCCACACGGCGGATGACGGAGGCGTTGTGCGCGCTTCCAGGGAAGCGCGAGGCGAGTTCGGCATGCCGAACGTCCTTCCCCTTGAGGAGTGCGAGCACCATGAGGGAAAGCAACTCGACCTGGTTCTTGCGGAACTCCGGGAAGTGCGCGGTGAAGCAGCGGGTCAGCTTGGCGAGGACATCGGGGGACGCGTTCTGTTCTCGCGTCTCAGCCGAACTTTTTCAAGCCCCCCGGGAAAGTGTCGGGTACTGAGGCTCTGGAGACATTCAAGGATCTCAGACCAGCGTGCCAGAACGAGACTGAGAGTCTGTTCCGTGAGATCAGCTCCGCGTGGCAGCGATGCAAGGTCGAAGGTGCGGACGAGCTGGTATCCCAACCGTGCCAGCTGACTTTCACGCTCTTGTTCGCGGGCGAACACGGCCACTCCGGTCTGCGTGGTGGGTGTCCACGCGACGATAACGGTATACCGATGGTAAATGGCAGGTAGACCCAGAGAATTGTTTCGAGTCAGGCAGCATTCGCACTCGACGAAGAACTGGCCTTTCTGCGACGGGTCAGGCTCGATGGACTGCCGGCCGATGAAATACTCCCCTTCGACTCCCTCGGCGTAACTGTGCCTGTGCTGAAAACGTTTGATGGCGTCGGGATCGGTCAACGCCCAGGTGAGTGTGCGCTCGACCAAATCCTGAATCTGAGTGCTTTGAGCATCAATTTGCTTGAGTTGCGCAGGTTCTATTCCCGGAAGTCGGATCACACCCTGAACTGCCCACTCCGGCGTCGGAATACGGCGCAGTTGAAATCTACTCAGATCAAGCCCGCTTGTCATGCCTGATCTTTACAGTTCCTCCAGCCTGCCTGCGACAGATTTACAGCCCTCCCCGTGGATTCACGTCCACTCTGACCCTGGCTTTCCAGGTGCGGGTGTCGAGGATGCGCAGGAGTTCGCCCAACCGTGCGTCGTTGCGTGCTCTTAGGAACAGGTGGTAGGGGTACACGCCGCGCAGGCGGGCGACGGGGCTGGGGGCGGGGCCGAGGACTTCGTGGGGGGTGGCGCCGGCGCCGTGGAGGGCGTCGGCGAGGTCCTGCGCGGCAGCCTGGGCTCTGTGCTGGTCGCGGGCGCTGATCTCGATCTGGGCGAGGCGGGCGTGGGGGGGGTAGTTCAGGGCGGCGCGGGCGCGTTCCTCGGCGGCGGGGTAGGCGAGGGTGTCGCGACCTTCGACCATGACTTTCAGGGCAGGGTGGTCCGCCTGGAAGGTCTGCACGACGGTCATGGGGGCGCGGGTGGGGTGCCATTCGGCAAGTTGTCGCAGCAGGCGGTGGTAGCGTTCGCTGGCGCGGAAGTCGCTGACGTTCAGCCACGTGTCGGCCAGGGTCACGCCGATCAGGGCGAGGTCGGGCGGCGCCTCGTGCGACAGCAGCAGTTGCGTGCCGACGATCACGCCGCTCTCGCCGCGCATCAGGGGCGTCAGGTCGTCCTGGTGGTCGCGGTCGAGGCGGTAGACGGGGAAGCCGGGCAGGAGTTTGCGGACTTCCTGGGTGATCCATTCGGTGCCGGGGCCGCGCGCTTTCCACATGCGGTCGCCGCACTCGTCGCAGCGGTCCGGGACGGGCTGGTGGTATCCGCACTGGTGGCAGGTGAGTTGCCGGGTGTCCTGATGAAAGCGCAGCGGTACGTCGCAGTGGCGGCACTGGGGGGTGTGTTCGCAGGTGGGGCAGCGCAGCAGGGCGCTGTACCCGCGTCGGGGGGCGAGCAGCGCGGCCTGCCGTCCGCGTTCCTGCACCTGCCGCAGCACGCGGGCGAGGTCGTGGCTGATGGGGTAGCCCATGTCGGCGGGCGCGAGGTGCGCGCCGGACAGCGGTCCGATCTGGGGTTGTTCGGGCGGGTGGGCGTAGTCCACGACGTGCACGCGGGCGCGGGGGGGTGGGAGGACCGCGCCGGGGTGCGGGACGCTCTCGGCGGCGGGCGCGGCTCCCACGAGGGCGAGGGCGGCGTCGTGCGCGGTGGCGAGGCGGGCGGCCACGTCGGGCAGGAAGGCGCGGCTGCCGCTCAGGAGTTTGTGGGCGTCGCTGGCTTCCTCCAGCACGACGATCAGCGCGGGGTCGTGCAGGGGGGCGGTCAGGGCGTGCCCGCTGCCGATGACCAGCCGCGCGTGCCCGCCCTGCACGAGCTGCCAGGTGTGCTCGCGCTGCGCCTCGCTGAGCTGGCCGCTGATCTGCGCGGCGTGCGTGCCGCAGGTGCGGGCCAGGCCGCTCAGGTGCTCCCAGCTGCGGCGCAGCGTGGCGGCGTCCGGTGCGAGGACCAGCACGCCCCGGCCCTGGCGCAGCAGGCGGCCGATGCGGGGGGCCAGGGCGGCGGCGCGGCTAGCGGGTCGGCCCCCGTGCAGTCTCCAGACGGGCGCTTCGGGCAGCCGGTCGGGCCGGTCGGGGTCGGGGGTGGCGGCGGCGGGTTCCGGCAGGGCAGGGGGAGGGGCGGGCACCTGGATGGTGTCGGCCCAGCCGCGCAGGGCGAGCGTTCCGGCCTGCGTGCCGCTCAGGGGAATCCCGGCGGCGCTGGCCCCGGCGGCCCAGGCGGCGTAACTGTCGGCCGGGCCGTGGTCGCGCAGCCACTCCCACGCGGGCGGCGGGGGCCGTTCGGTGCTGGCGTACTCGGCGGCCCCGGCGTTCAGGGCGGCGGTCACGACCCCGGCGCTGACCCCGGCGCCCCGTGCCCAGGCGCTCAGGGTGTCGCAGGGACCGTGTTCCGCGAGCCACGCGGCAGCCTGCGCCTGCCTGGGGGTCAGTGTCGTTGGCTGGGTCGGCGTCTGGGTGGGGGCGGACGTGACGGCGCGCAGGACGGTCACGGTGCGGCTGGCGGGCGGGACGTGTTCGGGCGCGCGGGCCTCCACCACGCTGATCAGGCGGGGTTGCGGCGTGAAGCGTTCCTCCAGCAGGCCCTGCTCGCGGATGGCGTCCAGCAGGGCGGGCGCAAAGGCTCCGGCGTCCGTCCAGCGGTCGGTGGGCACGCGGCGCGCGAACGCACTCAGGTCGCTGCCCGGCACGGCCCGGACCATGTGGGCGTACGCGGCCGTCCAGCCGACGCCCAGCAGGTCGCCCCAGATCAGCCCGGCGGGAATGCGGGCGTCGTGCGCCCAGCCCTGCACGCCCGTCACGGTCGCGGGCGGCACCCACGGCGCGGCCGGGTCGTCGAGCAGGTGCGCGGCCTCGCGCAGGCGGTGGGCGGCGCGCGGGTCCCCCTCGCCCACCACGAGGCCCACGACCAGTTCCCCACGCCACGGCACCAGCACCCGGCACCCCAGCGGAACCGGCCCGGAAAAACCGTGCGGCGCGCCGAAATCGTACGGCGGCACCGGCAGGTTCACGGCCACCTGCCACGGGTTCGGGGAAGGGGAGGCGGGCGGCGTCACGTGCCGCAGGCTAGCGCGCCGCGCCCGGCCGCTTCCGTGACCTGCGCCCGGGGCAGGTGGTGCCGGACGGCTGGGCAGCCCGGCGGGACGTTCAGGCCGGACGCGCTACCCTCCGGGGGTGACGCTGCCGCCTGCCCGCCCCGCACCTGCCCCGGTGAACGTCCGCACGGGCCTGCTGCTGGGTGTGACCTCGGCCCTGACGTTCAGCACGCTGGGCGTCTGGGGCAAACTGGCGGGGCAGGTGGGCCTGGAGTCCTTCAACGCGCTGGCGTGGCGGTTCGGGATGGTGGCGCTGTTGCTGCTGCCCCTGTCGCGCGGGCTGAGCGGCGCGGACCGCCTGCGGATGCTGGGCGTGGGCACGGTGTACGCCGCCGCGACCATCTGTTACTTCGGGGCGCTGGGGCGCGTCACGGCGGGCGCGACGGGCCTGCTGCTGTACCTCGCACCGGCCTTCGTGATCCTGCTGGCGTGGCTCTCGGGGCGCACGCCGCGCCGCACGCAGCTGGGCGCCGTGTCGCTCGGTTCGGTCGGGCTGGCCCTGGTGATCGGGCTGCCCGGCCCCGCCGACCGCGACCCGGCGGGCCTGCTGCTGGGTGCGGGAGCGGGCGTGCTGTACGCCGCGTACCTGCTGGCCAGCGAGCGGCTGCTGGGTGGCGTGCCCGCGCTGGCGTCTACGGCGCACATGGCGCTCGTGGCGGCGCTGGTGTTCACGGCGCTCGCGGCGGGCGGCGGCACCCTGGGCGTGCCGGGCACGGCGGCGCAGTGGGGCGTGATTGCGGCCATGGCGCTGCTGCCCACGCTGATCGCCGTGCCTGCCCTGTACGGCGCGGTCCGGCACCTGGGGGCGGCGCGCACCAGTCTGCTGGGCACGCTGGAGCCGCTGTTCACGCTGATGCTGGCGGGCGCGGTGCTGGGCGAGCGGCCGGGACCGGGCGTGGTGCTGGGCGGCGCGCTGATCCTGGCGGGCGCGGCGCTGGCGCAGTGGCCTGCCCGGTCCCGGCCGGGGAGGGCCGTCAGCGGCCGTCGCTGAAGGTCACGGTCAGCGGGTCGCGGGTGGGTTGCCCGGCCAGGGGACCGCTGGCGCCCACGATGCTCAGGCCCGGCGTGTCGCTGCTGGTGGCCGGGAGTTGCAGGTGCAGCAGGCGCGTGCGGCCGCCCTGCACGCTCAGGACACTGACCTTCAGTTCCCCGGCGCGCACGCAGCGGGCGTTCATGGGGCAGCGGCTGTCCTGCACGCGCAGCAGCGTGACGGTGCCGCTGCCGAACGCGGCCGTCTGGCCCGGGGTCAGCGTGACGGTGGCGGCCTGCGCGGCGCCCAGGGCAGATGCGCCGCTGGCAGCGAGAACGAACAGGAGGCGGGTCAGGATGCGGTTCATGCCGCCCACTGTGCCGCGCGAAGCTGAGCGTCGGCTGACCGGAGGTCTCACCGTGCTCGCAGGCGCGGCGCGTCAGCTGATCAGGGGCGTCAGCCGATCAGGGGTGCGTCGCCGTGGTCGCTGCCGTGGTTGCCGCAGTCGGCCAGGGCTCGGAAGCTGGCGGCCTTGCTGCTCAGGCCCATCTGGTCGTAGCACCCGGCGAGTTTCAGCGCGAAGAATTCCACGGCGCGGCAGTCCTCGCGGCGTTCGGCGACTTCCAGGCAGGTGCGGTAGTGCAGGACGGCGAGGTGGTACTGGGCGCTGCGGGCGGCGTGCTCGGCACGGCAGTGGCTCATGCGGAGGGACACGATGTCGCTCTGGGCGCTGATCACGGCGGTCATGACTGGCAGTGTAGCCATGACCCACCGTGAATGAATGAAAGATGAATCAGGTTTGAAAGTACGAAAGGTGCGTCTATAACGTTGTTTTTCGCTGCTGGCGAAATGAGAGGCCGTGATTTTATGCATCACCTGAACAGCCGCGCAGATTGGTCTCGACCACCAGTCTGCCTCGCCGGTCGGTCATGGAACAGACGGAATCAGGATCAGGCGGATTCCGTCTGTTTCGCTCCCACTCGCATCCGCTCGGATAGAACGGGCTTTGCAGCCCATTCAATCGGAGTCCATATCAGACGAGGCTGGCCCGCACGCCCAGCGTGCTGAGGTTCACGTCCAGCAGGCGCACCTGCAACTCGGTGTTCAGGGGGGCGGGCGTGCTGCTGGGTAGGTCGAACGCCAGGTCCGGGATCAGCAGGGTCGCCTGCGGGCCGCGCCGGTCCACGACCACGGCGTTCCACACCCGGTCAGGTTGCGCGGCGATAAAGCGCAGGGTGTGGTGGCGGCGGCTCAGGCGTTCGGCCTGCCGGGTGCCGTCGGCGTTCAGGCTCGCCTGCGCCACGCGCGCGGCGACCTCCTTCCCGCCCAGCGGGTCGCGTCCGGCCAGGTGGGCGCGCAACTGCTGGTGCACCACGAGGTCCAGGTAGCGGCGCATGGGACTGGTCGCCTGGGTGTACAGGTCCAGGCCCATCCCGGCGTGCGGGCCGGGCGCCGGCTGGAAGCGCGTGCGGGACAGCGTGCGCCGCCGCGCCCACTCGGCGCTCAGGCCGCTGCCTCGCACCTCGCGCTGGGGTGGGTCCTGCGTGGCGAACGGCAGCGGGATGGCGTGGTCGTCGGCGTAGATGGCGGCGCCCCACCCGGCCAGGGTCATGCATTCCTGCACCACGGCGCGCATCTCGGGTTTCGGCAGCGGGGTCACGAGGGCACCTTCGGGTCCGGCCTTCACGCGGACCTCGGGCAGGTCGATGCTCAGGGCGCCCTCCTGCACGCGCAGTTCGCGGCTGGCGCGGGCCAGTCGGGCCAGGGTCACGAAGGGTTCCTGGGCGGCGTCCAGCGCGGCCTGCGCCTGCGTGTACGTCAGGCGGGTGACGCGCACGGTCGTGAGTTGCACGTCCACGGCGTCGGCGTTGCCGTCCTCGTCGAGGTCCAGGCTGATGCTCAGGGCGGGCGTGGTGGGGTGCAGGCCCAGGCCGGTCTTCTCGACCAGTTCGTCGGGCAGCATGCCGATGGTCTGGTCCGGCAGGTACAGGGTCGCGCCGCGCGCGCGGGCTTCGAGGTCCAGTTCGCTGTCTGCGGGCACCAGGGCGGCCACGTCGGCCACGTGAATCCACAGGCGGGTCAGGCCGCCGCCCAGGACCTCGATGCCCACGGCGTCGTCCGGGTCGCGGTTGCCCTCGTCGTCGATGGCGTAGGCGTCCAGGTGGGTCAGGTTCAGGCGGGGTTCGTCCGTGAAGTCCGGGACGCTCAGGGTGACGGGCTGCGTGGCGGCGCCCAGGCGGTCGGCGTAGGGGGTGCGGCGCTCGTCCCACAGGCCGGCGCGCAGCAGCAGGGCGTGCGCGGTTTCCGGCGTTTCCGTGAGGCCCAGGTCGCGCATGGCGCGGCTCTTGGCCTGCTTGCCGCGTGCCAGCAGTTCGATTTCCGTGCGCTGCGCGGGGCTGAGGTCGGGGGCGGTGGGAAGGCTCATGGCTCAGAGCATAAAGCAGCGGCGGGGAAGGGGGCCGCGCCGTGCCTGGACCTCGATTGGAAAGTCGGAGTTTACATCCTGTCCGGGGGTGCGGCGCCCGAGATGCGTCAGGTGCCTGTTGCGGGCTGACAATCGGGGGGTTTTGGGCTGAATGAAAAATTAAGATTGACAGATTGGTAAATCCATGTTTCTATATGGACACAGGAGACGAACATGGATGAACAGCATGGGTCCGAAGATTTCCGTTCGCAGGTGCAGCGTCTGGTGGCCGAAGGCAAACTCACCCCCGAGGAGGCCGCCGGTCTGCTCGAGGACCACGCCCCCACTCCCCCCGACCTCCGCAAGTCCGCCCCCACGCCCCCCGGACCCACGCTCCCCGGGCACTTTGGCCCCAGCCCCGGCCCGGACGCCGCCCGTGACCTGACCCTCAGGGTCAGCGGGTACAGCCTGACCGTCCTGCTCGACCCGGCCCTGGCTGCCCCCACTCTCAGCGCCAGCGAGGAAGGGCAACTGACACTGAACCACGCCCCCGACGGCTGGCATGTCACCCGCCGAAAGTCGCCCGAGAAGAACCTGAACTTCGGCTCGCTGCGCGCCATCCTGACCGTGCCGTTCACGCCCAACTTCGTGCATGCCAGCGTCGAGGGCGGCAACCTGACCCTCCCCGACCTGAGCGGCGACCTGAACGCCGAGGTCAGCGGCGGCAACCTGAAACTGCAGGACGCGCACGCCCTGCACGCCACCGTCAACGGCGGCAACCTGAACGGCGGCAACATGAGCGGCCCCGCGTACGCCACCGTGAACGGCGGCAACCTGACGCTGGCCGGATCGGTCGCCCTGACCGCCGGCGTGAACGGCGGCAACCTCCGCTGGGCCGGCGTGCTGGGCAGCGGCGACCACCGCGTGGAAGTGAACGCCGGGAACGCCACCCTGCACCTCGGCGCGGGCAGTAGCGTCACCCTGAACGCCGAACTGACCATGGGGTCCTTCCGCGCGGACTTCCCCACGCAGCGCAGCGGGTCGTTCCTGACCACCTACCACACCGGCCAGATCGGCGGCGGAGAAGCCCACCTGCACTGCCGCGTGACCGCTGGCGGCCTGAAGGTCGTGACCGCATGACCGTCCTGCCCACCCGCCCGGTCCTGACCGTGAACCGCCCCGCCCGCCGCCGGACCCTCCTGGCCCGCCTGCACGCCCTGCTGCGCGCCGCCCTGCACCCCGACGCGCAGGCCACCCACGACCGGCAGCAGGTCCGCGCCGCCCTGAACGCCGAGGCGCACCGCGCCGCGCTGCTGCGCGCCCAGCTGACCGGCACCCCGTCCGGAGGCCGCGTATGAAAGACAAGATCCGCCGCATCCTCGACCTGATCCGCGCCGGGCGCCTGACGCTGGACGACGCCGCGCCGCTGCTGGCCGCGCTGCACACCCGACTGGCCCTCCAGACCACCGACCGCGAACTGCTGGCCGCCCTGCTGAACCGCGAGGAACTGACCGCCGACCAGATCGCCGAACAGCTGATGCTGCTGCGCGGCGTGCCGGACGCCCCGAACGCCGCGCAGTCACCCCGGCCGCCCCAGTCACCCCGGCAGCCCCAGCCGCCCTACCCTCCGCAGCCGCCCCAGCCTCCGCGCCGCCCGCAGGTCGTGATCGGCGGTCAGCGCGTGCGCGGCCTGGAGGACCTCGTGGAACGCTTCGCGGACCGCTTCACCGGAGGCATCGACGAGATGGTGGACCGCATCACGCAGCAGGCCGTCCCGCACGACCCCGTGCCCCCCGAACCGCACATGCCCCGCGCCTCGGCCCGCATCCTGCGCATCGAGATCGAGAGCGGGGACGGCGACGAGTACAGCGCGAACCTGCCCGTCAGTCTGGCCGCGCACCTGCCCAAACTGATCCCGCCGCACGGCGTACGTGCGCTGGAAGCCGCTGGCCTGAGCATCGAGGCGCTGCAACTGATCATCGAGGCCGACCCGCCCCCCGGCCCACTCATCGACTCCGAGGACAGCAGCGGGAACGAGATCCGCATCAGTTTGAAGTGAGACCGACTCCGATTGAATGGCTTATAAAGCCGTTCAATCCGAGCGGATGCGAGTAGGAGCCGCGCGGGTTCCGGACGTGGAGTTGGCAACCCGGTGTTGTCCCGGGTTGTTAACGAAACAAACGGAACCCGTATGAGACGGCGGGAGTGACCCGCCCCTTACAGTGAGGATGTATGCGCCCCCTGCCCCTGCCGTTCCCCGATGAAACCGAAGCGCCCCTGGTCACGGAACTGCGGTTCCCGACGAGTGGCGTGACGGTGCGCGGCACCTTCGAACTGAACGAGTTCGCGGTCCTGACGCCCGACAACCTGGAATTCCTGCGCCTGTACATCCGCGTGCGCGGCAACCTCAAGGAGGTCGAGCGGGTGCTGGGCGTCAGTTACCCCACCGTCCGCGCCCGTTTCGACACGCTGCTGCGCGCCATCGGGTACGAACCGGAACTGGCCGACCCGCACGCCGAGGTCCTGAGCAGCCTCGAACGCGGCGAGATCACGCCCGAGGAAGCCGCCCGCAAACTCCGCCGATAAGCAGGGAGTGGGAACAGCGCTGGACGCTCACCCACTCCCCGCACCCCACCTCATACGGATTCCGTTTGTTTCGTTAACAGATCGGAACACCACCGATCTGTTAACTCCACGTCCGGAACTCGTTTCTCTCCTACTCGCATCCGCTCGGATTGAATGGCTTTATAAGCCATTCAATCGGAGTCCGTATCAGAACACCTTGCTGCCCAGTTTCGCCTCGCGGGCGGGGGTGAGGGGAGTGGCGTCGCCGCTGGGGGCGCCCGTGAACTGCACGCCCAGAATCAGGACATCCGAGACGGTATCCCCGACAGGGCGCGCCTCGAAGTTCAGGACACCGAGGACCTGCATGCCGATCAGTTCCTCGGGGGTGTGCCCGGTGAAACGGCCCACGCTGGTGCGCACGCCGTACCGGCCGAAATCCACGCTCAGGCGGTACGCGGGCTTGGGGGTGCCGGGGGCGGGTTCGGCACTCAGGACGCGGCCCAGGCGGATGTCCAGGCGGTCGAGGGTGTCGGCGGGCGTGACGGTGTCCTTGAGGGGGGTGGCCATGCGGTCAGCGTGGCACGCGCCGGGTCAGCGCAGGCGGCCCAGGTCTGACCAGCCCATGCGGAGTTCGCGCAGGTCGCCGTCACGCTTCTCGCCGCATTCCGCGCCGCCCTGCCGGGTGTACCAGTCGCGGGTGGGGTTCACGTCCAGCACCCACAGGGCCATGCTGCGGGCGCCGCGTTCACGCAGGGCCGCCGCGACGGCGTGCAGGAGTGCCCGGCCGGTGCCGTGTCCCTGCGCGGCCCGCAGGGCGTACAGCGTGAACAGTTCCGAGTCGAAACCCGGATGGTCGCGCGCTTCTCCCGCCGACGCGAAGGCGATCACGGTTCCGTCCGCCTCGGCCACGTGCACCACGTCCTGCCCGGCCTTGATGTTCTGCGCCCAGAACGCCTCGCGCCGCGCCTGTGCCTCGGCGTCCGTCATGCGGTCCAGAAAGTCGGCGGGCATCAGGCCCGCGTACGTCTCGCGCCAGCTCTGCACGTGAACGGCAGCGATACCGGGGGCGTCGGTGGGCGTGGCTGCCCGGATGACGGGCCGTGGCGGTCGGGTCATGGTTCAGTATAGAAGTCAGCATAGAAGAACGCCGCCCCGGAAGGCGGCGCAGGTGCGGCGGGCGTTCAGGACCGGGCGTCAGTTGCCCTGTTCGATGTAGCGTTTCAGGGCGTCCATGCGCACGACGATGGGCGTGCGGGCGCGGACGATCGCGCCGTCCTGTTTCAGTTTGCCCAGGCTGTGGCTGACCGTCTCGCGGGTCGCGCCGACCATGCGGGCAATGTCTTCCTGGTTCAGTTTCAGGTTCAGTTCCACGCCCTGCGCGTGCGGCCGCCCGAACTCGCGCGCCAGGCGGTACAGCAGGCTCGCCACGCGTTCGGGGGCGCTGTAGGCGCTGACGGTGGCGGTCCAGGCCTGCGCCTCGAACAGGCGGGCGGCCATCAGGCGGATCAGTTTCATGGCGAGGTCGGGTTTGCTGTTCAGCAGTTTCTGCAGTTCGCTGCGTGGCAGGACGATCAGGGTGGTGCGTTCCAGCGCCTCGGCCTGGGTGGGGCGGCGTTCCTCGGGTTGCAGCAGCAGTTCCCCGAAGGTGTCGTGCTGCCCGATGACGCCCAGGATGGCTTCCTTGCCGTTCGGGAAGAGTTTGCTGATCTTGACGAGGCCGCTGCGAACGAAGTACAGCGCGTCGGCGGGGTCGTCCATGCGGTAGATGACCTCGCCGGGCTGGTAGGACCGGTAGGGGGTGGTGGCGGCCACTCGCTCCAGTTCGGCAAGCTCAAGGTCGGCGAAGAGCTCCGTTCGCTTGAGGTGCCAGACCAGACTTGGGTAGTTCATGATTCTTCACACAATACCCGAAAAAATGTGCATTTACCCGCTGCGGGGCGCGGGGTCAGGGCACGCCCCCCAGTGTGTTACGGGTCAGTTACCGGGGTGCGTGTACAGACGCCGGGCTGACGGGTGGACTGTGGGTGGACTGAGGGCAGGATTGATGGGTGGCCAGTCAGCACGGACGCTCCGGGCCGGCCGACTGGGCAGACAGGGGTGACATTCGCCCCGAGAAGATTTATACTCGGTTCAACTAACAGTGACGGGTGGCGTCCCTCCGGGCGAAACCCCACAAGGAGGACCTACACATGCCTACCTACAAAGCCCCCCTGCGCGACATCAAGTTCCTGATGAACGAACTGCTGGACGCCCCCGCAGAACTCGCCAAGATCCCCTACTACACCCAGAACGAAACCGCCGACGCCGACCTGATGAGCCAGGTGCTCGACGAGGCCGCCCGCTTCGTGGAAAGCGAACTGGTGCCCCTGAACGCCGTCGGCGACAAGGAAGGCTGCGTCCGCCACGACAACGGCGACGTGACCACCCCCACCGGCTTCAAGGCCGCGTACGACAAGTACCGCGCCGCCGGCTGGACCGCCCTCGACGCCGACCCCACCTACGGCGGCCAGGGCATGCCCCACCTGATCAGCAACGTGCTCGTCGAGATGCTCAACAGCGCCAACGTCGCCTGGAGCATGTACCCCGGCCTGAGCCACGGCGCGTACAGCGCCCTGCACGCCGTCGGCAGCGACACCCTGAAAGACCTGTACCTGCCCAAGATCGTCAGCGGCGAATGGACCGGCACCATGTGCCTCACCGAACCCCACGCCGGTACCGACCTCGGCATGATCCGCACCAAGGCCACCGACAACGGCGACGGCAGCTACGCCATCAGCGGCACCAAGATCTTCATCAGCGCCGGCGAGCACGACATGGCCGACAACATCGTCCACCTCGTCCTGGCCCGCCTGGAAGGCAGCCCCGAAGGCACCAAGGGCATCAGCCTGTTCCTGGTTCCCAAGTTCATCCCCACCGCTGACGGCAAGGTCGGCGAACGCAACGGCGTCGTCTGCGGCAGCCTGGAGCACAAGATGGGCATCCACGGCAACGCCACCGCCGTCCTGAACTTCGATCAGGCGCAGGGCTGGCTGGTCGGCGAGGTCAACAAGGGCATGAGCCACATGTTCATCATGATGAACGCCGCCCGCCTCGGCACCGGCCTCCAGGGCCTGGGCCTCGGTGAAGTCGCGTACCAGAACGCCCTGGCCTACGCCAAGGACCGCACCCAGATGCGCCACGAACCCCGCGTGAACCCCGGCGAGCAGGCCGACCCGATCATCGTGCACCCCGACGTGCGCCGCATGCTCCTGACCGGCAAGGCCTACACCGAAGCGGGCCGCGCCATGGCCATGTGGCTCGCCCTGAGCATCGATCAGGAACACCACCACCCCGACGAAGCCAAACGCAAGGAAGCCGCCGACCTCGTCGCCCTGCTGACCCCCATCGCCAAGGCCTTCATGACCGACAACGGCTTCAACATCGCCGTGCAGAGCCAGCAGGTGTACGGCGGCCACGGCTTCATCCAGGAATGGGGCATGGAGCAGTTCGTCCGTGACGCCCGCATCGGCCAGATCTACGAAGGTACCAACGGCATCCAGGCCCTCGACCTGCTGGGCCGTAAGGTCCTGATGGACGGCGGCAAGAAACTCCAGAAACTCGCCGGCACCCTCCAGGAATTCGTCGAGGAAAACGAAAGCGACGAGCACATCGGCGACTACGCCACGCAGCTCGGCAAGGCCGCCCAGCAGCTCGGCAGCCTGACCATGGTCATCGGCCAGAAAGCCATGGGCGAAGGCGGAGCCGACGAAGTGAACGCCGCCGCCGTCGACTACCTGCGCTTCTTCGGGCACGTCGTGTACGGCTACCTGTGGGCCCGCATGGCCAAGATCGCCCACGAGCAGATCGAAGCTGGGAACGACAAGGACGGCTTCTACACCGCCAAGGTCCAGACCGCCAAGTTCTACTTCGCCAAGCTGTTCCCCGAAATCAAGAGCCTCGCCACCACCATCAAGGCTGGCAACGAAACCCTCGCCGTGGACGACCGCGCCGTCTTCGGCTGGGAAGGCGCCCTCGTCCACGCCTGAACCCCGCCCGCGTCACCTGTAATCCCAGGCGCTCCCTCCGAAAGGTGGGGGCGCTACTCTATATCCATGACCGTGACCAGAAAAAAAATGGCGACGACCATCAAGCCGTCCGTCACGTCCGCGTCACTGACCCGCGCGTCTGGCCGGGAACGCCTGACGGACAGCATCACAGGCAGCCTGCGGGTAGAGGGCTACGCCGTCAAACGAGATGCGGTGTCTGAAGCGGTGAATAAACACCGGAAATAAACCGCAGAAATGAATCCCAGACACCCCCGCAAGACCGAACCGCAGGACACGCAACTGGGACTTCTGGTCCGTTACGAGGACATCGAACCCCACCTGATCCAGGGAGAACTGCGGGGCCGCGAGTGGATTCATCAGCGTGCCCTGAACCCGGACACGCCACCCTACCTGGGCGACACGGACATTCTGGACCTGCATCAGGCTGCCTTCGAACACATCTACGCCTGGGCAGGAACGACCCGCCGGACCGAAGTCGGACCGGGCGGCACCGTGCACGTCCGCTCGTTCGAGGTGCGCGCCAGACTCCGCGAACTTCAGTACGACTTTGCCGTGTGGTACGACACCCTGCCGGACTCCTGGCAGCTTGAAGAGGCCGCTGAACTGATGGCCCGCACCCACCATCAGTTCGAATTCATTCACCCGTTCCCCGACACGAACGGCCGCACGGGCCGCCTGCTGGATCATTACGTCCTGTGGGTGTCACTGGGCGCGGCCGGCCCGAGCCTGGAGGAAAGTCCCCAGATCGTGCACTTTCCGGATGAAACGGCTGTGGGCGACTACTTCCAGGCGCTGCACGAGGCCACCAACCGCCGGGATTACCGCCTGCTCACGGCGTACTACCTGCGGCGACTGGAAGAGGCCCTGTAGGCAACCCCTACACCGGCAGCGCCGACCCCAGGAACGAGTTCGGGCTGCGCGACAGGCTCCGGATGCCGTCATCGTCGGCGCGGTACGCCAGGACGGCCAGTGTGCAGGGCTGCCCGCCCTCGCTGTGCCCTTCTGCGTACGCGCGGGCCAGCACCTCGCTCAGCTCCCGCGCCAGTTGCACGTACCGTTCCGGTGTGAGGTTCACAGTCACGCGGTCCAGGTGCGCCGGGTGCCCTTCGGTCGCCGGGGCGTCCGGCACGGGCATGACCGGCGCCGTCCCGCCCGCCTCTCCGAACCCGTACACGTCTTCCTCGCCCGCTCCTGCCAGCGCCCACGACCGCCCGTACGCCCGCAGAAAGCCTTCCGACAGGTCCCGCAGGTCCGCCGTTCCGTTCCCCTGCTCGTCCTCCGGGGGCAGCAGGTCCGACGGCACCCGGAACTCCCGCGCGGCCAGCACGAACCGCACCCGGCCCCCCTCACGCTCCAGCTCGCGCAGCAGGCCCAGGCCCGCCAGTCGCCGCGCATGGTGATGCACGAGGTTCGCTGCCATGCCCACCCGCCCCGCCACCTCGGACGGCGACGTGGGCCGCAGGAACAACCCCAGCAGCCGCACGTCCTGCCGCAAGGCCCGCGCCGCGCGCACGTCCGTGACCCGCACCGATTCCACCTGTCCTTCTGTCCATTCAGTCATGCCCGCAGTGTGCCGCCCGCGCGTTTCAGTGCGCTATGGCCACCGCTGAAAGCCCTGGCAGCTGCAACAGGAAAACCCCCTCCGGTGTGGAGGGGGTTCCTTTGTTTCTGGTGGAGCTGAGCGGGATCGAACCGCTGACCTTCTGAATGCCATTCAGACGCGCTCCCAGCTGCGCCACAGCCCCAAGCCAACGCCTGAGCCCAGAAAATGTAGCACCACCACGCACAGAAGTAAAGAGGGTCAGGCAGCCCGCCTGAATCTGCTACTGCGCCTGCGCGGGTTGCGGTAAGTCCACCTGAATGGTCTTCCCGGCCCGGCGGGGCGTGAGTGTCACGGTCACGTCGTACCCCAGCGCGCCCGCGTGTTCTGCCAGGGTACCCACCGTGGGGTTCACCGAGCCATTCTCCAGTTGCGACAGGCGACCCCTGCTGACCCCGCGCCGCCGCGCCAGCTCCGCCGCGCTCAGGTGCGTCTGTTGCCGCGCGAGCTTCAGCGCGTGCGCCACCGTCTCGGCCGTCAGGGCATCCTGCACGTCCGCCGCGAAACCCGACGCACTCTCCGGCACCAGCAGCCCGGCAGGCAGATCAGCGGTGGGCGTGACCGACCCGTCCGCGTTCAGCAGTTCAGCTGCCAGTGCCATCTTCGCTTTCAGGGATTCGTTCATACCTTCAACCTCCCGGTTTTCACGGCGATCAGCGCGTCGTACGCTTCCTCGATCAGGGCCTCATTCGGCCCGTCCCCGTCTGCCTTGAATTCCGCGTTGACCAGCACAGGCCGACCATCCGCCAGCCAGAACAGGTATACGCGCGCCCCGCCGCGTTCGCCCGTGCGGGTACTGGGCTTCAGTTCACTGATACCCGGATAGCCTTTCAGAGCCACCACGTACCGGCTGACATGTCCATGCTCCCGGACGTCCTGGCAGAGCTTGATGCATTGCCAGACCGCGTCCCGGTGTCCAGCTCGATTCATGTCGAGCAGGCATTCCACGATGCGGACGTGCCGGGCCCGCAGGCGGTGAGGGAGGCGAACGTAGACCAGCGGCGGCACGGGTTTAGTTTAAGCTAAACAATCTGGAAATGCGACCCTCGGCCATTTCGCGTTGATGGGGGAGAGGGGCGGCCCTGGATTCCCCCTCCACTCCGCCCCCCGTCACCACCCCGCGCCCCAGCAGAAGCCGGTAATACGGATACAAGTTATCGCCGTGAGTCGCAATTGCCCAAATTGGATGGATGGTCAAATGCGCGAGACGGCGTGGGGGTAAATATGATATTGATGCACATATCAAACAGAGTGCGGCCGATCTAAATGGTTTTTTACCATAAGCTCCTTAAGAAATTTGGAAATAGAGTCTTTCCGCCTGAAGTATTCGTAATATCTAAAGCCGGTCATGCGTGCTGGGTTAAAGGTAATATGATTTCTGAGCTAATCGGTTGCTGCTGAAATTTTCAAATTCTACTTTAATGTGGAGGTCATATGGTAAAAGAAGTGAGTGTTTCTTATGGGCGCGATGAAGATAATGACTTTTACTCAAACGATGATCTGTACAATATAAATAGTTGGGGTGCAGATCTATCTTTTAGGGAGATTATTTCCCAATATGCAGAAGGGGATATATTAAAGCCTCAATTACAAAGGCATTATGTTTGGGATAAATCTGAAGCTAGTCGATTCATAGATTCAATACTAATGGGATTACCCGTACCAAGTGTCTTCTTTGCTAAAACCCCTGACGAAAAAATGCTTATAATTGATGGTTACCAGCGCATAATGACAGTTTATGACTTTGTACGCGGAATATTTTCTGGAGATTCAAAGACATTCGCATTGACTAATTCAGATAAAATCAACAAAAGATGGCGCGGCAAGAGCTTCCTTGAGCTATCCGATATAGAACAGAGAAAAATCAAGAATACTACCATCCATTGCATAATATTTATACAAACAGCCCCTAAAGATAATGATACGAGTATGTATCAGATCTTTGAAAGGATAAATACCAGTGGGCGGACACTAATGCCTCAGGAAATAAGGAACTGTGTATACTTTGGAAAATTAAACGAAGCATTATTTGAAATGAATGAAAATAGTGCTTGGCGTACCCTATTCGGCAGCGAAGTGGCTGACAGCAGAATGCGTGACATGGAGTTGATATTGAGATATTTTGCCATAAAGGACATATTTGAAAATAAAGCAGAGATCAGAATCAAGCAGATATCGCTGAAGAAATATTTAAATGAATATATGCAAAAGCTGCAAAGTTCGGATGCTACAACGATTGAAGGCATGAAAATCGAGTTTTATGAAGTAATGAGTATTATACTGAATAAAGTGGGAGAAAACGCATTCAGGAATCTTTCGGACGGCCACTCTGCATCAAGCGGCACGGGTCGCTCCGCAGGTATAGCCAAATTCTCAAATAGATTCAACGCCCCTATTTTTGATTCTATGTCTATCGCTATTCATAGTCTAAGGCAGCAGAAGAGTCTCTCGGAAGAATTGGGAAGATCCAGAATTGAACTGCTCTTAAATCCTGAATATCAAGATCTAATAAGAACCCGTACCACTCATGTTGATAGAATCGCTGATAGGGTTAATTTAGCTATAAAGATCTTGGATAACTAATGAAACAGGAAGTGATAGACATTTTAGACGAATGTGATGCTGAGCTTCGGCAAATAAAAATTTTTCTGGGCGCCATGGGACTAGGAAGCGCTATGACGCCGTATATATCTCGATACGCAGTAATTAAAGCATGCGGATCGATAGAAGTTGCTTTTAAAAATAATGTAAATGATATTTGCTCGCCAAGAACCAAGAAGGAAGTAAAATACTATCTAAGAAAGGAAGTTATAGGAAGTTCAATGAATCCTTCCTATGATAATATCATCAAATTAATCTCTAAATTTAGCGAAGACTGGCCGAGGGAGTTCAAGAGGGAAGTTAATAATGATCCCGATGCTTCTAGATTGAAGACGAGTTTAAAATCACTGGTCGATGGAAGAAATGAATTTGCTCATGGTGGTTCCCCGTCTATTACGATTGATGACACCATTAGATATTTCGCTGATTCTAGAAAAATACTAGAGATACTAGACGGCGTGATGGGATAAGCAGATAGGTATCCACACAAGATTTGTTACATAATATACTAATTGACAATATTCAAAAATTGAATGCCCCCGGCAGAGACATACTCAGGCCGGGGGCGGTGCGTGTGCTTTTTTGTGGCGTTACGTCAGGCGTTCACCCATTCCTGGAGGCTCTTGACGTTCAGGGGGTCATCCTTCGCGGCGGCGATGGCTTTGGCGGTCCATTCGGCGGCCTCTTTGGTGCTGACGATGGGCACGCCGCGTTCCAGCGCGGTGCGCAGCAGGCGGCTGCCGGTCACGTCGATCAACAGGTTGGGCAACTTGTCGCCGTCCTGTTCGCGGATGACGGTCAGCCCGCTGTCTTGCAGGCTGGCGGCCACGTCGTCCAGGCCGTCGCCGAGCAGCAGGGCGGTGCCGGTGGTGGGGACGTTGCTTTTCGCGCCGATCTGCGCGCGGTAGAACGCGCGGTAGGGGTCGCTGTCGATGCCCATGCTCTCGCCGGTGCTTTTCATTTCGGGGCCGAGGGTGGGGATCACGCCCGCGAATTTCAGGAACGGCAGGTGCACTTCCTTCACGGAGTACATGGCGGGGACTGGCGTGTCGTGCAGGCCGATCTGGTCGAGGGTGTGGCCGACGGCGATGCGGGCGGCGCTCTTGGCGAGGGGGTGGTTCACGGCCTTGGACACGAACGGGACGGTGCGGCTGGCGCGCGGGTTCGCTTCAAGGATGTACGCGACGTCGTCCTTGACGGCCCACTGGACGTTCATCAGGCCGCGCACGCCGAGGGCGAGGGCGAGGCGTTCGGTGTCGGCTTTCACGCGGGCCAGCAGGTCGGGGCTGAGGTTGACGGGCGGGAGGATGCAGGCGCTGTCGCCGGAGTGGATGCCGGCGGCTTCGATGTGCTCCATGATGCCCATGACGACCGCGCGGTTGCCGTCACAGAGGGTGTCCACGTCGAGTTCCAGTGCGCCTTCCAGGAACTGGTCGAGGAGGATGCTGGGTTGCCCTTCGACGGCGGCGTACACCTCGTTCAGGTACGTGGTGAGTTCGTCCATGGAGCGGACGGTGCGCATGGCGCGGCCCCCCAGGACGTAGGAGGGGCGGGCCATGAGCGGGAAGCCGAGTTCTTCGGCGAGTGCGGCGGCCTGGTCGGGCGTCTGCGCGACCTTGCCCAGCGGTTGCGGCAGGCCGAGGCGTTCGCACAGCGCGTTGAAGGAGGCGCGGTCCTCGGCCTCGTCGATGGCGTCCACGCTGGTCCCGATGATGGGCGCTCCGGCCTCGGCCAGTCGGCGGGCGAGTTTCAGCGGGGTCTGCCCGCCGAGTTGCACGATCACGCCGACGGGTTTCTCGTGTTCGACGATGTTCATGACGTCCTCGAACGTCAGCGGCTCGAAGTACAGGCGGTCGGCGGTGTCGTAGTCGGTGCTGACCGTCTCGGGGTTGGAGTTGACCATGATGGTCTCGTACCCGGCTTCCTGCAACGCCCACACGGCGTGGACGGTGGCGTAGTCGAATTCCACGCCCTGCCCGATGCGGTTGGGGCCGCTGCCCAGGATCACGACCTTGGGTTTGTCGGTGGGCGTGACCTCGTCCTCCCACTCGTAGGTGCTGTAGTGGTACGGGGTGTGCGCCTCGAACTCGGCGGCGCAGGTGTCCACGGTCTTGTAGACGGGCACGGCGCGGGCTTCCTTGCGGATGGCGCGGACGTCCAGTTCGCTCAGGCCGACGATCTCGCCGATGCGGGCGTCACTGAAGCCCAGGCGTTTGACCTCGCGCCAGATCTCGTACTTCCACTCGCGGATCGGGCCGAGTTCCAGCAGTTCGCTCTCGGCGTCGATGATCTCCTTGAGCTGGCTCAGGAACCACGGGTCGATCTTGGTGGCGTCGAACAGGTCGTCCGTGCTCTCGCCCCGGCGCAGCAGTTCCAGCACGGCTTCCAGGCGGCGGGGGTTGCCGTACAGCAGGCCGCGCAGTTCGTCCACGCTCATGGCGGCAAAGGCCCCGCGCACGTCGGACTCCACCGAACGCATGGCTTTCTGGAGGCTTTCCTTGAAGGTGCGGCCGATGGCCATGACCTCGCCCACCGAGCGCATCTGCGTGCCCAGCGCGTCACTGCTGCCGGGGAACTTCTCGAACGCGAAGCGCGGGATCTTCGTGACCACGTAGTCGATGCTCGGTTCGAAGGAGGCGGGCGTGATGCGGGTGATGTCGTTCTTCAGTTCGTCCAGGTGGTACCCGACGGCCAGCAGCGCGGCGATCTTGGCGATCGGGAAGCCCGTCGCCTTGCTCGCCAGTGCGCTGCTGCGGCTGACGCGGGGGTTCATCTCGATCACGATCACGCGGCCGTCTTTGGGGTTCACGGCGAACTGGATGTTGCTGCCGCCGGTGTCCACGCCGATCTCGCGGATGATCGCCAGCGACTGGTCACGCAGACGCTGGTACTCCACGTCACTCAGGGTCTGCGCGGGAGCCACGGTAATACTGTCGCCGGTGTGCACGCCCATCGGGTCGAAGTTCTCGATGGAGGTGATGATCACGACCGTGTCGGCCGTGTCGCGCATGACCTCCAGCTCGTACTCCTTCCAGCCCAGGATCGATTCTTCCAGCAGCACGCTGGTCACGGGGGAGTCGCGCAGGCCGCCTTCCGTGATCGCCAGGAAGTCCTCGTACGTGTGCGCGATGCCGCCGCCCGTGCCGCCCAGCGTGAAACTGGGGCGGATCACGATGGGAAGCCCGATCTGTTTCTGGTACTCGACGGCTTCCTCCATCGAGTGGACCATCTGGCCCTTGGCGGTCTCCACGCCGATCTTCTTCATGGCCGCCTGGAATTCCTCGCGGTCCTCGCCCTTGCGGATCGCGGCGGCGTTCGCGCCGATCAGTTCCACGCCGAACTCCGCGAGGGTCCCGTCGGCGTTCAGGTCCATGGCGAGGTTCAGGGCGGTCTGGCCGCCCAGGGTGGGCAGCAGCGCGTCCGGGCGTTCCTTCTCGATCACGCGCCGCACGAATTCCGGTGTCAGCGGTTCCAGGTACGTGGCGTCCGCCAGGTCAGGGTCGGTCATGATGGTCGCCGGGTTGCTGTTGACCAGCACCACCCGGTACCCCTCATTCTTCAGCGCTTTGAGCGCCTGCGTGCCCGAGTAATCGAACTCGGCGGCCTGCCCGATCTGAATGGGGCCGCTGCCGAGAATCAGGATGGTCTGGAGATCAGTACGCTTAGGCATTCCAGAGAATGAGCCTAACACGCCCGGAGGCCCGGCGGCGTAAGGCGGTATGCAAACTTATGCACGCCGGACCTGTGCACCGGGCCGCGTGGCGCAGGTTCGCCCGGATGTGGGGGCGGCAGCGGTCGGGTGTGGCCGGGTGCGGTAGGGTGCAGCGTTGCCGCGCCGCAGCCCTGCCCACGGCGCCCGCCTCACGCCGGGCCCTGATGCAGGACCCCAGAGGGGCTTCCACGAGGGGCTTCCACGAACGCTTTCCAAAGCGCTTCACAGCCTGCGGCGCCCCCGCGCACCTATCGTCTGATCATGGTTTTCCGGATCAGCCGCGACTGGTCCGCCCGTCCGAACAGCCCCGGCCCACCTGGGTTCACCCATCCGGGTCTGCGTTGTTCTCGCATCAAAGGAGGGTCCACATGACCACCTCACAATCCCTGACCGACACGCCCGCCACGGACCGCCTGACCATCAGGCACGTCCCGCTTGGCCCAGGTACCCCAGTTGGCTCAGACACCCCAGTTGGCTCAGGCACTCCGGTCGGCTCAGATACCCCAGGTCCCCTGAGCGACCCGGAAACCGGGCGGATCGCGGCGTTCCTGCACCGGCACCTCGGGCAGTACGGCGACGCCCTGAGCGACATTCAGGCCTGCCTGCGCTACGCCCACGAGCGGGGCGGCAGCGTCACGCTGGCCGAGGAGGACGGCCACCTGCTGGGCGCGGTCGTCACCAACCGCACCGGCATGAGCGGCTTCATTCCCGAGAACATCCTCGTGTACGTGGCCGTGCACGAATCCACGCGCGGCCGGGGCGTGGGCCGCCAGTTGATCGAGGTCGCCACCGGGGCGCTTCAGGGCAGCGTGGCGCTGCACGTCGAGCCGCACAACCCGGCCCGCAAGCTGTACGAACGGCTGGGCTTCACGAACAAGTACCTCGAAATGCGGTTGCAACGGTGAGGGGGGCGGGCACGTGGCGTACCTGACCCTGGACCGCCGCAAATTGCAGGCGAACTTCGACCACCTGGAAACCCTGTTCGGTGCGCACGGCATCGACTGGGGCATCACGACCAAGCTGCTGTGCGGCAACCGCCTGTTCCTGAACGAGGTGATCCGCCTGGGCCGCCTGGAACTGCTCGACTCCCGCATGAGTAACCTGCGCGTCATCAAGGAACTCGCGCCGGACGCGCAGACGGTGTACATCAAGCCGCCGTCCGGGGCGGTCATCCCGGACCTGGTGCGCTGGGCGGACGTCAGCTTCAACACGGAACTCTCGACCATCCGCGCCATCAGCGAGGAAGCCGTCCGGCAGGGCCGCGAGCACCTGATCATCATCATGATCGAGATGGGCGACCTGCGCGAGGGCGTGCTGCGCGACGAGATCGTGGACTTCTACGAGCAGGTGTTCCGCCTGCCGAACATCCGCATCATCGGGATCGGCACGAACCTCAACTGCCTGAACGGCGTGATGCCCAGCGAGGACAAGCTGATTCAGCTGGGCCTGTACCGCACCATCATCGAACTGAAGAACGACGTGAAGATCCAGTGGGTGAGTGCCGGAACGACCGTCACCATTCCGCTGCTGCTGTCGGGCGCGCTGCCCGCCGCCATCAACCACTTCCGGATCGGGGAGGCGCTGTTCTTCGGGCAGGACCTCGTGGCCGAGGGCACGTTTGCCGGCATGCACGACGACGTGCTGGAACTGCACGCGCAGGTGATCGAACTGGCCGAGAAACCCACCGTGCCGTCCGGCGTGCTGGGCAGGAACCCGTTCGGGCAGACCGCCGGAACCGACGACGGCGGCCCCGACACCACCCACCGCGCCATTCTGGACGTGGGGTACCTGGACATCTCGCCGCAGTACCTCAGTCCGGTGGACGACCGCCTGGAGGTCGTCGGGGGTAGCAGCGACATGCTGGTCCTGAACGTCGGGCAGAACGAGGCGGGCCTGCAGGTCGGAAGTTACGTGACCTTCCGCCTGAAGTACATGGGCGCGCTGCACCTGATGAACTCACCGTACATCGACAAGTTCGTGCTGGACGGCAGCGGTCGGCGCATCCCGGAGAGCGCGGCGCCCGGCCAGGACGCGGCCCAGGACGGTGCGGCCCGGGACGTTCCCCCGGCAGCGGGCGACCCGGTGGGGGCTGACCCGGACTCGGGTTGAACGGGCTTAGCAGTCCATTCAACCCGAGTCCGTCACCCCGGTCAGACCGCGATGCTCACGGTGTCGCGCCCGGCGTTCTTGGCGGCGTACATGGCCTCGTCGGCGCGGCGCAGCAGGTCGCTCGTGCGTTCGCCCGCGTGGGTCTGCGCGACGCCGCAACTGACGGTCTGCACCCCGGCCCGCAGATGCGGGGTGCGACGCAGGTTCTGCCGCAGGCGGTCCGCGACGACCTGCGCGGCCTGCGCGTCGCCCGGCACCAGGATCAGGAATTCCTCGCCGCCCCAGCGGCCCACCCGGTCCCCCTGGCGCACGCTGCGGCGCAGGATGTTCGCCACGTGCCGCAGCACCTCGTCGCCCACGTCGTGCCCGTACGTGTCGTTCACGCGCTTGAAGTGATCCAGGTCGAACAGGATCACGCTGAGCGGCTCGCCGGGCTCCGGGCAGGTACGGGTCAGCCACTCGTCCAGCCAGCTGCTTAACTGGCGGCGGTTGGGCAGCCCGGTCAGCACGTCCAGTTGCGCCAGGGTCGCCTCCTGCCGGGCGTGCAGGACGGCGTTCACGAACTGCCCCAGCAGCCGCTGCTGCAACGCCAGGTACGCGATGAACGTGGCGTGCATCAGGACCGTCTGCAGCAGGCTGTTGCCCAGTCCGGCCTTCATGGCCGGGTCGATCTGCGGGTTCAGGCTGTACCCGGCAATCACGGCCAGCATCGCCATGAACTGCACGCCGGTCACGGTGGCCGCCTGCCGGCCCGGCAGGACCAGGAACGCCACCAGGTACGAGAAGATCATCCAGGGCGCGAACCCGCCCAGCCCGTGGTAACCGGGCGGGCTGTGCAGCGTCAGGTACAGGCGCAGCACGACCGTCACCGACTGGATGGCCAGTTCGATCAGGCCCACCGTACGCAGCGCGCGCGGCGAGCGCCACAGCCACCAGAACAGCGCGGCGTTCTTGACGGCCAGCGCCGCCAGCAGCGCCTGATCGGCCAGCGTGACCTCCCAGGACGCCTGCACGCTCAGGGTGATCACGCTGACGATCAGCACCGCGCCCAGCAGGGTCAGCAGGCTGCCGCGCCGGTACGCGAACTCGGCGCTGTCCAGGTTCAGGGCCGCCGGTTGGTGATCCCCGGCCACCTGGGGTTCCCCCGCCTCTGCCGCCGGGCCTGGACTGCGGCCCATGACGGGATCGGTGGTGGGGGCAGGTGTCTTCATGCGTTCAGCCTGCCGGGCCGGGCGTGACAGGTGACTGACTCCGGGCATCATGAAGGCCCCCGGCGTGCCCGTCCGGGTCAGGCGGCAGCGGTGTCCGAGAGGCGGACCGTGTCGCGCCCGGCGTTCTTCGCGGCGTACAGCGCCTCGTCCGCGCGGCGCAGCAGGGCGTCCGGGTGTTCGCGGGAGCTGGCCTGCGCGACCCCGCAACTGACCGTGACCGCCCCCACCTGCGGGTGCAGCGTCTGATGCAGCGAGCGGCGCAGGCGTTCCGCGACCTGCTGCGCGCCCCGCGCGTCCCCACGGACCAGGATCAGGAATTCCTCGCCGCCCCATCGGCCCACGGCGTCCCCTTCCCGCACGGCGCGGCGGGCGCTGCGGGCCACGCCCTGCAACACCCGGTCCCCGGCGTCGTGCCCGTACGTGTCGTTCACGGCCTTGAAGTGATCCAGGTCGAACAGGATCACGCTCAGCGGCCCGGCACTGACTTCCGGCTGCCCTTCCAGGTGTTCACGCAGCCACAGTTCCAGCTGGCGGCGGTTGGGCAGCCCGGTCAGGGCGTCCAGGTGCGCGAGGCTGGCCTGCCGCTCGGCGCTGACCAGCGCCTGCACGTACTGGCGGCGCAGGCGGTGCTGCACGCCCAGAAACGCGATGACCGTGGCGTGCACCAGCAGCAGTTGCAGCAGCGCGTTCCCGTGCAGTTCCCGCGCCGCCTGGGGCGTGGCGGGCGACCACCAGAAGGCGGCCGAGACGGCCAGCATCGCCCCGAACTGCGCGCCGGACACCAGCAGGAACCGGCGGGGCGTCAGGATCAGCGAACCGATCAGGTACCCGGTCACCATCCAGTACGAGTACCCGCCCAGCCCGTACCACGCCTGGTCCAGCAGCAGCGTCTGCGCCAGCCGCGCCACGGCCCCCACGCCCTCCAGGATCAGTTCCGTCAGGGCCACGGTGTACAGGTGATCGGGCCGCCGCCACAGCCACACGAACATCCCGGCGTTCTTCACGGCGATCAGCCCCAGGCCCAGCCGGTCCAGCTGATTCATGGACGCCATGTTCACGCTCAGCGTGATCACGCTGGCGATCAGCACGCAGCCGAGCAGCAGCAGCAGCGCGTGATGGCGGTACTGCTGCTCGGGAGTCAGAAGGGTCGCGGGGCGCATCCTGAGGGGCACCGTACCCCGCGCCCTCTGACAGGCGGATGACCCGACGCGACCCTAAGGACCCATAAGGACACTGCGGTTCTCCTGCGGAGCAGATAAAGGACGTTGAGGCAGGAGTGGAGAGGTTCCGGCGCTTTCCCGGAAGCTCGTACTGGAAGCGTCGATCCGGAAGGGTCGATGTCCCTGACGTCCCGGCCTGCCGGACCGGCGCGGCCTGTCTGACCCGCCCGGCGCGGCCCCCGGCGCACGCGGCGCAGACTGCGGCCATGCCACAACTGACCGCCCGCGCCAGCGCCTCGCAGGAAAGCGTGTTCGCCCGCATGAGCCGCCTCGCCGCGCAGCGCGGCGCCGTGAACCTCGGGCAGGGTTTCCCGGCAGGCCCGCCCCCCGCGTTCCTGCGGGCCGCCGCCCGGCACGCCGTGGGCCGCACCGACCAGTACACCCCCCCGGCAGGCCTGAGTGCCCTGCGGGACGCGCTGGGCGCCGACCTGGGCGTGGACGGCGCGGACATCACCGTCACGTGCGGCGCGACCGAGGCCCTGAACGTGCTGGCGCTCTCGCTGTACGGGCCGGGCGACGAGGTCCTGATGCTCGAACCGGTGTTCGACGTGTACCTCCCGCAGGCGCGGCTGGCCGGAGCGACCCCGGTGACGGTCCCCATGCGCTTCGACCCGCAGGCCGGGTGGGCGTTCGACCCCGGTGCCCTGGCGGCCGCCGTCACGCCGCGCACGCGGGCGCTGCTGCTGAACACCCCCTACAACCCCACCGGGACGGTGTTCACGCCGGACGAACTGGCGAGCATCGTGGCCCTGGCCCGGCAGCACGACCTGTGGATCATCAGCGACGAGGTGTACGACGAACTGTACTTCGGCGAGCGGCCCGTCAGCCTGCGGACCCTCGCGCCGGAACGGACCTTCACGGTCGGCAGCGCCGGAAAACGCCTGGAAGTGACCGGCTGGCGCGTCGGCTGGATCGCCGCGCCCCCCGGCCTGAGCGGCGCGCTGGGCGGCGTGCGGCAGGTCACGTCCTTCTGCGCGCCCGCACCCCTTCAGGCGGCGGTGGCGGCTGCCCTGCCCGTCGCCCGCCAGGAAGGTTTCTACGACGCCCTGCGCCGCGAGTACGCAGCCCGACGCGACCTGCTCGCAGGCGGCCTGCGCGCCCTGGGCGCCGCCGTGTTCGAGCCGCGCGGCACGTACTTCCTGACCGCGCTGCACCCCGACTGGACCGCCGAGTCGCTGGTCGAGGGAGCGGGCGTGGCCGTCATTCCCGGCGAGGCCTTCTACGCCCGGCACGCCGCGCCAGCGGGACTGCTGCGCGCCGCGTTCTGCAAGTCCACCGACGACATCCACCTCGCGCTGGAACGGCTGGAACGCCATCAGCGCCGCCGCTCCTGACCGTGCGGGCGTGCCGGAACGTAAACGCCCCGTGAAGGCCTCCGCGCGTTTTTGTAAAGAACGCCGCCTTACGCCGCGCCGCCCCACTCCCTATGCTCGGGGCATGAAGAAGACCATCCTCGGCCTCCTGGCGATCACCGCCGTTTCCTCCGCCTCCGCGGCCAGCTACGTGGGTGGCTCGGTCGGTTCCGGCGCCACCATCCACTACCAGACCGACCTGACCAGCTCCAGCGCCATGCGCTACGGCCTGAACCTGAACGCCACGAACTTCAACTTCAACAACCTCGCCCTGGGCGGCAGCGTGGACTACCTGGGCGACTTCACGGGCACCGGCTCGGCGCTGGGCGGCCTGACCCCCTACTACGGCCTGGGCCTCGGCGCCGGCGTGCAGCTCGGCGCGGGCGGCGGCCTGAGCCTCTACCCCCACGGCACGCTGGGCCTGCGCTACAACGTCACGGACCCCCTGAGCGTCTTCGTGGAAGGCAACATCGGTCCCGTCGTGTCGATCGGCGGTACCAACAGCAGCAGCGTGTACGTCGGCAGCGGCGCCCGCGTCGGCCTGAACTACCGCCTGCCCTGAGCCCCATGCGCCGGCAGCCACGCGCGCCCTGAACCCCCAACGAACAGAGAGGCGAACGACCCCCGCAGCGGGCGTTCGCCTCCATTCGTTTCTGGAAGCTACTGGCATACGCCCGGTGGGGGGAGCACACATGAGGCAACGCACCTCTCATGAGCCACGTACAGTGGCACTCATGAAGAAGACCCTGCTGTCCATTCTGGCCCTGACGACCCTTTCCACTGCCGGCGCTTCCGAGAAGATCGGCGCCTACCTGCTGGGCGTGCAGTACGAGCGTGACACCAACGCCACCGACTCCGTGCGCTTCGGCCTGGGCCTGCCGCTGGCGGGGTTCTTCGACGGTGGCGGCGCCGTGGCCCTGAGTGGCGACGTGTCCTACCTGCGCCATACGGCCGCCGAGACCGAGACCGTGCAGCCTTATTACGGAGCGGGCCTGGGCCTCTCGGCTGTCCTGGCCACGGGCAGCGGTGCTTCCGTTGGCGGAGTTGGCCTGTACCCGAACGTTCTGGCCGGTGCCAATTTCAATGTGACTGATCAGGTCAGCCTGTTCGCTGAAGGGAGCGTCGGCCCGGTGGTGGCCTTCGCATACGCCACGGACGGCCAGAACAGTGCCTCCGGTGCAGATGTGGGGCTGGGCTACAACGTACGTCTGGGCGTGAACTACAAGTTCCGCTGATCTGTATCCTCAGCCGTTCCGGGGCCGCTATGTGCGGCCCTTTTTTGCGGCTGGTGGGGTGGGCTGGACACCCGGCTTGACCCTGTGGCGGGCTGCCTGCTACCCTTCCGTGCATAGCTATGCGGTTTTAGCGCATAACCATACATACATATGCAGATCCTGACCCTCCGACGCTGACCGACCGCCTGACCCCACCGGGGATGCAGGCGGCGTGCTCACGTCGGGGAGTCTTGCGCTGCCATCACGGCCCCGCGCCCCACCGGCCAACCCCGCACAGCTCAATCCCAGATAGACCAACCCCGGACAGACCAACACTTCACACAAAGCAGGGAGAATCAGACCATGACCAAAGAAAAGATCGTACTCGCGTACAGCGGCGGCCTGGACACCAGCATCATCCTCAAATGGCTCCAGACCGAAAAGAACTACGACGTGGTCTGCTTCACCGCCGACCTCGGTCAGGGCGACGAGGTGGAAGAAGCCCGCGTGAAAGCCCTGAACACCGGCGCCGTCGCCGCCTACGCGCTGGACCTGCGTGAGGAATTCGTGCGGGACTACGTGTTCCCCATGTTCCGCTCGTCGGCGCTGTACGAGGGCTACTACCTGCTGGGCACCAGCATCGCGCGGCCCCTGATCGCCAAGAAGATGGTCGAGATCGCCGAGAAGGAAGGCGCGGTGGCCGTGTCGCACGGCGCGACCGGTAAGGGCAACGACCAGGTGCGCTTCGAGATGACCGCCTACGCCCTGAACCCCGACATCGTCACGGTCGCCCCCTGGCGCGACTGGGAATTCCAGGGCCGCGCCGACCTCGAAACCTTTGCCCGTGAGCACGGCATTCCGGTGCCCACCACCAAGAAGGACCCCTGGAGCACCGACGCGAACATGCTGCACATCAGTTACGAGGGTGGCATCCTGGAAGACCCGTGGGCCGAACCGCCCGCGCACATGTTCAAACTCACGGTGGACCCCGCCGACGCCCCCAACGAACCCGAGTACGTGGAAATCGAGTTCCTGAACGGTGACCCGGTCGCCATCAACGGCGAGAAACTGAGCCCCGCCGCGCTGCTCGCCAAGGCCAACGAACTGGGCGGGAAGCACGGCGTGGGTCGCCTCGACCTCGTCGAGAACCGCTTCGTCGGCATGAAATCACGCGGCGTGTACGAAACGCCCGGCGGCACCGTCCTGTACCACGCCCGCCGCGCCGTCGAGAGCCTCACCCTGGACCGCGAGGTGCTGCACCAGCGCGACCAGCTGGGACCCAAGTACGCCGAACTGGTCTACAACGGCTTCTGGTTCGCCCCGGAACGCGAGGCGCTGCAGGTGTACTTCGATCACGTCGCCAGCAGCGTCACCGGCACCGCCCGCCTGAAGCTGTACCGCGGGAACGTCATCGTCGCCGGACGCAAGGCCCCCCAGAGCCTGTACGACAAGGACCTCGTGAGCTTCGAGGCAGGCGGCGACTACAACCAGCACGACGCCGGCGCGTTCATCAAACTCAACGCCCTGCGCATGCGCGTCCAGGCCCGCGTGCAGTCCAGGGGCGCCCAGACGGAACCCACGGAAGGCTGAATCTGTGACCCTCCCGCCCGGCTACGCCCTGCGCCCCGCGACCGTCCATGACGCGGCCCTGATTCAGTCCCAGCGTACGGCCATGTTCACGGACATGGGCAGTGACGTGGCGGGACTGGCGCGCGTGCACGAGGCGGGCGTCGCGTGGCACGCGCGGATGCTGGCCTGCGGCGCGTACACGGGCCTGCTGATCGAGAGTGGAGGAGAGGTGGTGGCCGGGGCGGGCGTCCTGTGGAACGACTTCCCGCCGAACGCTGACACGGACAGCTCCGTGCGTGCGTACGTGTTGAACGTGTACGTGCGCCCGGAGCACCGGGGGCGGCGACTCGCCCGCGCGCTCATGCAGGCCGCGCTGGCCGAGTGCCGCGCGCGGGGCGTGGACATCGTCACCCTGACCGCGTCGGACGCCGGGCGCCCCACGTACGAGGCGCTGGGGTTCACGCCGCAGGCCGAACTGAAACTCCTGCTCAAGGGGGGAACCCCGTGACGCTGCGCCCCGTGAACCCGGACGACATCCCTACCTTCCACGCCGTGATGATGGCCGCCGGGATGGACCCCCGCTCAAGCTGGACGCGCACCACGCCCGCCGACCTGGAACGGTCCCTGCTGGCCCCCGGCTCCGGCGGCTTCCTGGCCGTGGGCGCGGGAGAGGTGCTGGGCTGCGTCGGCTACCGCCCCGACGGCGACCGCACCCTGACACTGAACAAACTCGCGACCGTCCCGCAGGCCCGCCGCCTCGGCGTGGGCCGCGCCCTGGTCCGCGAGGTCGAACACGTCGCCCGCATGGGCGGGTACGAACGCGTGCTGCTGGCCGTCAGCCAGTTCAACCTGGACGTGCTGCCCTTCTACGACCGGCTCGGGTACACCGTCACCGACGAACCCTACGCGCACGCCCACCCGGGCAGCCCCGCCCCGGTGGTACTGGTGAAAGCGGTCCGGGCAGAGGAATCCACCATTGACCGCCCGATCCCGCCTCTCTCTGACAAGGACGCCCCATGACCCGACCCCACAGCCGCCCGACCTCCCGCGTCACCCTGATGTGCGCCCTGGCCCTGACTGCCGGACTGGCCTCCTGCGCTCCTACCATGCAGGGACCGGGCGGGCCGATCCGGCCCAGAACGCAGACCGGACTGATCCGCCTGTTCGTCAAGGTCGTGCCAGTCGCGGCGCTGGACGACACGACACCTGCGGACGCGTATGTGAGCTTCCCGGAGTGCCTGGGCACCGTCGTAGCCGTCCCGGATGTCCGTCGGCTGGGCGTGGTAGCCGCCACGGATGCCTGCCGCAGAACGGACGGCAGCGTGGTGGCCGGAGTGGTGGGGTTGGCGGTGGCAGCCGGGCTGCTGCTGACGTTCCTCGCTCTGCAACTGTTCAACATGATCAGTCAGGTGATCTCGTGATGCGGGTGGACGTGCGCGGCGGCCGGTTCTCTCCTGCTCCGCCTGATTCGAATGTGCCGGAAAGCTCCGCGCGACCCGTTCAGAGTCCGCATGACAAGGACACGCAATGACCAATACGACGAATACGCAGGATAAGAAACTCTGGGGTGGCCGCTTTGCGGAGGCCACGGACGGTCTGGTGGAACTCTTCAATGCGTCGGTGGGCTTCGATCAGCGCCTCGCGGAGCAGGACATTCGCGGCTCGCTGGCGCATGTGTCGATGCTGGGGCAGGTCGGGATTCTGACGGCCGAGGAGGTCGCGCAGATCACGGACGGGCTGAACGCCGTGCTCTCGGACATCCGCGCGGGGAATTTCGAGTGGCGCCTGGACCGCGAGGACGTGCACATGAATGTCGAGGCGGCCCTGCGTGACCGGATCGGGCCGGTGGCGGGCAAGTTGCACACGGCCCGCTCGCGGAACGATCAGGTGGCGGTGGATTTCCGTCTGTTCACGAAGGAAGCGGCGCTGGATCTGGCGGATAAGACCCGCGCGCTACGCGTGGTGATGCTCTCAGAGGCCGAGAAGCACCTGGAGGCCGGGGTGATCCTGCCGGGGTACACGCACCTTCAGGTGGCGCAGCCGATCCTGCTGTCTCACTGGTTCATGGCGTACGTGGCGATGCTGGAGCGTGACGAGGGCCGCTTCCGGGACGCGGCCGAGCGGATGGACGAGTCGCCGCTGGGTTCGTCGGCGCTGGCGGGCACGCCCTGGCCGGTGGACCGGCACGCGACGGCGGCGGCGCTGGGCTTCGCGCGGCCCACCGCGAACAGCCTGGACGGGGTGGGCAGCCGGGACTTCGCGCTGGAGTTCCTGTCGGCCTGCGCGATCCTGTCGGCGCACCTGTCGCGCCTCAGTGAGGAACTGATCCTGTACTCCACGTTCGAGTTCGGCTTCATCACCCTGCCGGATTCCCACACGACGGGATCGTCGATCATGCCGCAGAAGAAGAACCCGGACGTGTCCGAACTCGCGCGCGGCAAGGCGGGCCGCGTGTTCGGGAACCTGATGGGCCTGCTGACGGTCGTGAAGGGCACGCCGCTGGCGTACAACAAGGACCTTCAGGAGGACAAGGAGGGCGTGTTCGACTCGTACGACACCCTGAGTATCGTGCTGCGCCTGTACGCCGAGATGATGCCGAAGACCGTCTGGCACGCCGACGTGACGGGCGCGGCCGCCGCGCGCGGCTACAGCACTGCGACCGACGTGGCGGACTTCCTGGCCCGCCAGGGCGTCCCGTTCCGCGAGGCGCACGAGGTCGTGGGCGGACTGGTCGGCGTGGCCAGCCGCAGCGGGCGGCAGCTGTGGGACCTCACCGACGAGGAACTGCGCGCCGCGCACCCCCTGCTGAACGCCGGGGTCGCTCAGTCCCTGACCGTCGAGGAGAGCGTCCGTGGCCGCGCCAGCTTCGGCGGGACTGCGCCCGAACGCGTGCGCGAAGCCATTCAGAACGCCCGTCAGGGGCTGGAGAACTGAACGTATGCCCGCCGACCTGCACCCCGCCACGTCCGCCGATCTGCCCGTCATTCACGGGTTGATCCTCGAGACCGGGCTGAGCACCGACCCGGCGCTCATCACCGCCACGCTGGACGGCAGCTCCTACTGGCTCGCCACCGAGGCGGGGCAGGTCGTGGGCACCGTGGGTCTGGAGCACGGCGATGGCGCGAGCCTGCTGCGCTCGGCCGCCGTGCGGCCCGCCGCGCAGGGCCGGGGGGTGGGTGCGGCGCTCGCACGGGCGGCCATCGGCGCGGCGCGGGCGCGTGGGGACCGCGCCACGTATCTGTTCACCGACACGGCTGGGCCGTACTGGGCCCGCCTGGGATTCGAACCCGTTCGCCCCGCCGACCTGATCAGGGCGCTGCCGGACGCGCCGCAGGTCCGCGGTGGGCTGGCCCGAGGCTGGATTCACGGGGCCGCCGCGTGGCGACTCGACCTGACAGGAGTTTCACCATGACAACCCTTCCTTCCCTGACCCACATTCCTTCTGCTGCGCGAGGTGCCCGTATGACCAATGTTCCGCTGTCCGATATGCACGTGAAACTCCGTCAGGCCGCTCCGGCGGACCTGCCCATCGTCCTGGATCTCCTGACCCGCACGGGGCTGCATACGGGCAGCGTGAACCTGGCGGCGGGGACGTACTGGATCGCGGATCTGGACGGCGTGCCCGGCGGCTGCATCGGCCTGGAGCACGGCGAGGGCGTCAGCCTGATCCGTTCGACGGCGGTGGTGCCCGAGGCCCGCAGCCAGGGCCTGGGCCGCGCGCTGGTCCGCTCGGCCCTGACGCACGCGACCCTGCGTGGGGACCGCAGCGTGTACCTGTTCAGCGAGGAGGCCGGGGATTACTGGCGGCGCTTCGGGTTCGTGCCCGTCACGGCCGACGAGATCTCCGGGGCGCTGCCGGACGCGCCGCAGGTGGTCAGTGGCCTGTGTAACGGCTGGATCGGCGGCGAGCAGGCGTGGCGGCTGGACGTGCAGCCGCAGGGGGCCGGGGACGTGCAGCCGGACGGAACAGGGGCGGCGGCGCAGGGGTGAACGGGAACTGGCAGTGCTTCCACGCGGCCATGCGCTATGCTGACGGCACGCAAAACCCGTCTCGACCGGCTCCCGCAGGGGCTCCGGCTTCTTTGCCTCATTCCGACCTTTCAGACTGTGGAGGAACACCGAATGACCGATTCCAGCGTTCAGATTCGACTGGCGAGCAGCGCCGACAGGGACACCGTCACCCGCGTCTTTCACGACGCCGGGCTGGACACCGACGCCACGCTGGCGGACGGCACGACCTACTGGGTGCTGGAACGTGGCGGGCAACCGGTCGGCGCGATCGGCCTGGAGCACGGCGAGGGCGCCTCGCTGCTGCGCGGGGCGGCCGTGCTGCCCGAGGCGCGTGGCGGTGGGCTGGGCCGGCGGCTGGTCATGAGTGCCGTGGAGTACGCGCAGGGACGCGGGGACCGCGCGATCTACATGTTCAGCAAGGGCGGCGACTGGGGCACCTTCGGGTTCCAGCAGGTGCCGCTGGCGGTCGTCATGGGCGACGTGCCGGACGCCCCGCAGGTGCAGGCGTACCGCGCGCAGGGCAGCCGCCCCGGCGGCACCACCTGGATGCGCTCCCTGAGCTGAGCGTTGCGGGGCGTGGCGTGCGGGGCTCTGTCCCGCGTCCCGCCGCCCGCACCCCACACCTGCCTTCAGGGGGCCTGGCGTGACGCTGGCCCTGGATTCCATCGCCGTGCCGGACATTCACCCGGACGCGCCCCTTGTGACCCGCAAGGCGCGCCTGTCGGACATCGAGGCCATTCACGAGCTGATCGGGTACTGGGCGGCGCGCGGACTGATGCTGGTCCGCTCGCGCGCCCTGCTGGCCGAGACCATCCGGGATTTCCATCTGGTGCTGGCCGACGCGCACGAGGGGCGGCCGGGCGGTCTGGCCGGGGTGTGCGGGCTGCACATGCTGGCCCCGGATCTCGCGGAGGTGCGTGGACTGGCCATCCACCCGAACATGCAGGGGCGCGGGCTGGGCCGTGACCTCGTGGCGGCCTGCGAACGCGAGGCGCGTGAGATCGACCTGCCGGCCCTGTTCGCCTGGACGTACCAGCAGGGCTTCTTCGAGAAGTGCGGTTTTACCCGCATCGACAAGACGAACCTGCACCCGAAAGTCTGGAGTGAGTGCCAGCGCTGCGCGTTCTTCGAGAACTGCAACGAGATCGCCATGTACCGGGAGCTGCGGTGAATGGGGTACGCGGGACCCCCGTGCGGGTCGGGTCATCCGCTGAAGTGCTGACGCGCCCCGCGCCTGTGGCCTCTACCATGAGGCTCATGAAACCCATGCACGCTGCCGCTGCCCTCACCTTCGCCCTCGCTGCCACGGCCTCCGCGCAGGAAACGCCGCTGGCCGCGCAACTGCCCGCCGGTGCGCTCCTGACGCTGGAAACCCGGAACGCCGGTCCGGCGCTGGGCCGCCTGACCGACCTGATCGGCGGCGCGCTGCGTGACACTGGCCTGGGCGAGGACGGCCCGGCGCAACTGCTGGGCGGCTTTGAGGGCATCCTGACGGACTCGCTGGGCCGCGAGGGCGTGGCGGGCGTGTTCACGGTGCAGGGCAAGGGCGGGACCTTCACGCCGGCGCTGCTGGCCGTGGCCCGCACGGGCGACCTGTCCGGCGAGGTGTTCCGCTCCATGATCCCGCAGAAGAAGGGCGCGCGGGTCGGGGCGTACCCCTTCGTGCGCAGCGGGAACCTGTTCGCCGGGCAGGCGAACGGACTGGTGTACGTGTCCAGCGACAAGGCACTCCTGATGTCGTACCTGGGTCGCCTGAGCGGCAAGGCCGCGCCGACGCTGGCAGCCTCCGCGCCGTACGCGGCGGCCAGGGGCGCGGCCGGGAACACCGAACTGGGCCTGTACGCCAACTTCAGCGCGACTGCCAAGGTGTTGCGCTCGCAGTTCGCTCAGTTCATGCTGCCGCGCCTGCTGTCGCCGGTCGTGGACGCCCTGGACACCCTGGGGCAGGTGGCGGGCGGCCTGACCACCACCGACGCCGGCCTGAGCACGGTGTCCGCGCAGGTCGTGAACACGGCCGGGAAGGACCGCCCCCTGGCGCGCATCCTGACCGACACCACCGACTTCGCCGTGCAGGACATCATTCCCGCCGACGCCGAGGCCGTGCAGGCGACCGCCTGTGCGCCCGAATCGAACGCCTACGCGGGCCGCTGGCTGACCCGCCTGGACCTGCTCGAACCGTTCGGGTTCCTGACCGACAGCCAGCTGGCCAGCCACCTGGAACGCGCCGGGCAGTACCTGGGCAGCGAGTGCGCGCAGGTCACGCTGGCCGGCGGCACGCGCGCAGGCCTGGACCAGTCCGACCCGCTGGCCTCCCTGGCCGCGAGCGTCGCGTACCAGAGCGTGCGTGACCGCGCGGCCGCCGAGGCGCACCTGCCCGAGTACGTCCAGAGCGTGAACGAGGCCATCGCCGGGCTGCGCGGCACCCTGAAAGGCACGCTGGGCGACCTGATGAAGGGCGGCATGGGCGGCATGGACATGGAAGACATGGACATGGGGGGCATGGACATGGGCGGCATGGGGGCCGCCATGATGGCCGGGCAGGAGTCCCTGGATCAGATCGACGCGCTGCTGGGCAACCTGAAGATGGTGTACGCCTTCCGGGGCGACTACCTGATCACGGCGTTCAGCGAGCAGGCCCTCCAGGCGGCGCTGGACGAGGGGGCCGCGCCGCTCGCGCAGGACCCGGCGTTCCAGGCGGCAGCCCTGGACATGACCGCCAGTGGCGGCTGGAGCTACCAGCCGGACCTGCCCGAACTGAGCGGCGAGGACCTGCTGGGCAGCCTGCCGGCCGAGACGGCAGAGATGGACATGGACGAGACGCTCGGCCCGGTGATGGACGCTGTGGCCGGGCTGATCAACAGGTATGACGGCATGACCTCACAGCGCACCGTTGCGGGGAATGTCATCATCGGCAAGGCGAACGTGAAGTACCGCTGGTAAGCGGCGGGAAGGTCACGCACGCCGGGCCATGAAACGCGTCCGGAGAGGCGCGAATGGGGAGGAACGAACATGATCAGGAAAGAGCGGGCCATTCTGGCCCTGGAAGACGGCACGGTGTACCGCGGCTACGCCTTCGGGCACCGCGGCGAGACGGTCGGTGAAGTCGTGTTCAACACCTCCATGACCGGGTACCAGGAGATCATGACCGATCCCTCGTACAACGGGCAGATCGTGACCATCACGTACCCGCACGTCGGGAATTACGGCGTGGCGATCTACGACATGGAAAGCAACAAACCGTACGTGCGGGGCTTCATCTCGCGCGAGTTCAGTGCCGAGTACTCCAACCACCGCGCGCAGCAGTCCCTCGAAGCGTTCATGCAGCAGTACGGCGTCGTGAGCATCCAGGGCATCGACACGCGCGCGCTGGTGCGCCGCCTGCGCACGGGCGGCGTGGTCAAGGGCGTGATCGCGCACCGGTCTTTCACGCACCCGGAAGATCCGTACGGCGAGTTCACGCCCGCCGAGGAGCAGGTGTACGTCAGCCGCGCACTGGGCCACCAGGACATCGACGGGCACGACATGACCCGCGAGGTCACGACCGCGCTGCCCTACGCCTTCCCCACCCTGCGGCACGGCAAGCGCGTGGTCCTGATGGATTTCGGAATCAAGCACACCATCATCGAGCGGCTGGCCGAGGTGGGCATCGAACCGATCGTGGTGCCCGCGCACACCACCCCGGCGCAGATCATGGCGCTGCAACCGCACGGCCTGTTCCTCAGTAACGGCCCCGGCGACCCCGCGCCGCTGGAGTACGCGCACAAGACCGCCTGGGAACTGATGGGGCTGCTGCCCACCTTCGGCATCTGCCTGGGTCACCAGATCCTGGGGCTGGCGGCGGGCGGCCGGACCTTCAAGATGAAGTTCGGGCACCGGGGCGGCAACCAGCCGGTGAAGAATCTGTTAACGGGAAATGTGGAGATCACCTCCCAGAACCACGGGTACGCGGTGGATATCGAATCCATCCCGAACGGGGCGTTCGTGCCCACCCACGTGAACCTGAACGACGGCACGCTGGAAGGCATGGCGCACGCGCGCTACCCGGTCTTTTCGGTGCAGTACCACCCGGAAGCCAGCCCCGGCCCGCACGACAGCCGCTACCTGTTCGACCGCTTCATAGAGGAGATCGACGCCTTCGATGGGGGCAGCGGTACCCCCGTTGCCAAAGCGAATTCTGGCCGTCTGGGGGTTTGACAACAGCGGGTCAGCGCCCGATTATGGACGTGGACAGAAGGTGAGAAATTTCATAGTGACGCTTGAGTCAGTCACGTGACTGTAAGAGTCTCACCGGAACGTCTCGAAGATGTCCACCAGATACGGCACCCCGGCGGTGCTCCGCTCTGACCAATCAGCTGTTCCGGAGCTATGAACCACCTGGCGCAAACGGGCGCCTTGCCAGGTGTGGAGCCAGTGGCGCGACCGACAGAACAAGGGAATTCATTCCCCTGACTGTCGGTCACTTTTTTTATCTGTTCCGGAGGTACGACTTCTTGAAGCGCATGCTCATTCCCTTCCTCCTGCTGGCCACGGCCGGCGCGCAGACCGGTAACGTGCCGCAGAACGTGACCTTCACGCTCAATCAGGACCTGATCAAGAGTGTCGTCACCGACGGCAAGGCCACCGAAACCGTCATCGAGAACCCCAAGACCGTGCTGCCCGGCGACATCCTGCGCGAACAGATCACGCTCGTGAACGTCTCCGGCCGCAAGCTGGCGCAACTGCTGGTCAACGTGCCCGTCCCCAAGGGAACAGAGTTCGCCCAGCTGACCACCGCCAACGCCAACCGCTGGAAAGTGCAGTACAGCCTCGACGGCGGCAAGACCTTCAGCGCCGCCCCCACCCGCACCGTGACCGTCACCGAGAACGGACAGTCCGTGACCCGCAAGGTTCCGGTGCCCATCACCGAGTACACCAACGTGCGCTGGACCGTCACCAACATCAACCCGGACGAAACGCTGAAGTTCGCCTTCCGCGTGAAAGTCAAGTAAGCCAGCGCTCCATCACCCGAACAAGCAGCACCAATACACCGAATGCCCCCCGGCTCGGAGGAGAACACATGAAGAATTCCTGGAAGTTTGCCGCCCTGATCGCCGCGCTCGCCGCCGGCTCCGCCTCCGCCGCTGGCACCGCTGCCGGCACCGTCATCAGGAACACGGCCGAGATCGTCTTCACGCCCGAAGGTACCCCGACTGGCACCCCCCCCACCACCGTGCCCTCCAACCCGGTCACCACGACCGTGCTTCCGGTGCCCAGCTTCACCATCGTGAAGAACGACGGCAGCGCCGACCGCACCACGCCCGACTACACGGCCCCCGGCCAGACCGCGACCGCCAGGCCCGGCGACACCGTGGTGTTCCCGTACACGCTGACCAACACCGGCAACGTGCCCAACGAGAGCTACACCCTGACCAACACCCCGGACCCTGCGGCGGCCGTCAAGACCCCCGAGAACATCCGCTTCTACCCGGTCAGTGCCGACACCAACAACGACGGCACCCTCAGCGCCGCCGAGATCGCGGCCGCCACGCCCATCACCACCATCACCGGCGTGAACCAGGATCAGGCCGTCAAGTTCTTCCAGGTGTACACCATTCCCACCGCTGCCACCAGCACCGACAAGTTCGGCGGTGACCCCACCGGCGACCGCCAGGACAACCCGGCCTTCAACAACGACCCGGCCGTGCCCCGCGACGCCAACAACTCCAACGTCACCACCGTGGACCGCAAGGACGCCACCGTCATCGGCCCGAAAAACGACCCGGACGGCAACGGCAACCCCCTCACGCCCGCCTACCAGAGCACCGACACCACCCCGGTGACCATCACGCCCAGCGCCGCTGACACCCAGACCGCGCAGGCCACGACCACCACCACCGTCGTCACCTTCACGAACACCGTGCAGAACAACGGTAACCGCCCCGACGTGTTCGACATCACGGCCGTCCAGAGCGGCTTCCCGGCCAACACCACCGTCGAACTGCTCAAGCCCGACGGCACCCCCCTGCCCGACACCGACGGTGACGGCGTGCCCGACGTGGGCAGCCTGAACCCCGGCGACACCGCCGACCTGCTCGTGCGTGTGACCTTCCCCGCTGGCAGCGCCCCCACGACCCCCGGCACCCAGCCGACCGTCACGGTTACCACCACCAGCAGCAACGATCCCACCAAGAAAGACGACACCAAGGACATCGTGAACCTGCCCGGCCTGTCGTTCGGGAACCCCACCCCCACCCCCGGCGGTGACCCCACCCCGGTCGGCACCCCCGAAGCAGGCAAGCCCGGCAACCCCGGCACGCCGATCATTCCGCCCACCACCTGCACCGCGACCTCCCCGGACATCCGCTCGACCATCGCCATGGAGATCGCCAACCTGGGCAGCGCCCCCGACACCTTCGACGTGAGCGGCGTGGCCCCCATCAAGCTGACCGACGGCACCACCCGGAACGTTCCCGTGCAGTACTTCAAGGACACCAACGGCAACAAGGCCCTGGACACCGGTGAGGTCGCCCTGACCGACACGAACGCCAACGGCATCGCCGACACCGGCGTGCTTGCCCCCGGCGCCGAACTGAAGCTGATCGCCGTGGTCGACGTGCCCTGCGCCGCCGCCGCGCAGACCATCACCCTGAACCAGACCGCCAAGTCCCCCACGACCGGCGTGACCGTCACCGACCCCAACGACACCATCACGGTCGGCAAGACCCCGGTCGCTGCGCCCAGCAAGACCGTCGACAAGACCGAAGCCAAACCCGGCGAGACCCTGACCTACACCATCATCGGGAAGAACACCAGCAACGCCAACGTGACCAAGGCCTTCATCAAGGACACGCTGCCCGCCAACACCACCTACGTGAGCTTCACGGCGACCAGCACGGCGACCGGCCCCATCCTGTACTCCACCAACGGCACCGCCTGGAGTGCCACCGCGATCGCGGCGCTGTCTGACGGCGGCACCGTGTACGCCGGCGTGGACACCAACGGCAACGGCACCATCGACACCGGTGACATCCTGACCTCCGGCCAGACCATCACCGGCACCTTCACCGTCACGGTGAAGTAAGGCCCGCAGGCGCGCCCGGTCCTCCTGCCCCGGAGGCAGGGCGCGCCTCCCCCACACGGGGGAGTTCCAACCCATTTCCCTCGACTCCCCCTCACCCCCTCACAACAAGAGAAGACGATTTTTCTACCGCCACACGACTTTGGGAGGCAACGTGCGAAAACCCCCTGTGCTTCAACTGCTGACGGCGCTGGCCCTGACCCTGGCCAGCCCCGCGTACGCGGCGGGCACGCCAGCCGGGACCGTGATCCAGAACACCGCCGTTCTGGAATTCACGCCGGAGGGCGGCCCGCCCACATCCATTCCCACGCCGCCCGTGACGACCACCGTGACGGCCGTGTGCGCCCTGAGCGTCCTGCCGAACGGCACCGTGGCCGCGCCCGGCCAGAGCTACAGCCTGCTGCCCGGCGAGGGCGCCACGCTGCGCTACACCGTGACCAACACCGGGAACGCCAAGAACACCGCGAACCTGCGCGTCCTGACCGACGCCGCCTCGCAGTTCCTGCCCGGCGACCTCAGCATTCACGAGGACAGCAACGGCAACGGCGTGGTCGACCCCGGCGAGGCGGCCGTCACGGCCCTGAGCCTGGACGCCGACCAGACCCGCAGCGTGCTCGTGCAGGTCAGCACCGCCGCCGCCAACCGCGGGAACGCCTACCTGAACCTCGTGGCCGCCTGCGCCACGAACACCAGCGGCCGCCCCGGCGAGACCGACGACGACAACGTGGCCCGCGTGAGCGTCGGCGAACCCCCGGAACTGACCCTGACCAAGACCTTCACCCCGGCCGCCATCCGGCCCGGCGAGGACACCCTGGTCACCCTGACCGCCCGCAACACCGGGCAGGGCGCCTCGCGGCCCGTGACGGTCACGGACTTCCTGAACACCCCCGAAATGCGTGACTTCGTGTTCCGCAGTGCCAGCGCCAACCTGACGGGCGGCGGCGTCATCGAGTACAGCGCCGACGGCACGAACTGGTCCGCCAGCGAGACCGCCCCGGTCAGTGCCATCCGCGCCCGCACTGCCAGCCTCCCGGCCGGCGGTACCCTGACCCTCACCTTCCGCCTGACCGCGCCCGCCACCGACATCGGCACGCGCCGCAACGTGGGCCAGCTGCGCAGCAGCGACGTCAGCGTGGACGCCCCGGCCGACATCACGGTGCGCTACACGCCCAGCATCGCGCTCGGCCCGATCAGCAACCCGCAGGCGCTGCCCGGCGGGGAACTCAGCAGCGACGACAAGCAGGTCCGTCAGAACGCCCTGCTGAACCAGGAAGTCTGCTTCCCGCACACCGTGCAGAACCTCGGCGACCGCGCCGACAGCATCACCATCACCGGGCGCATCGTGACCGGACAGGGCACCGTGCGCTTCACCGAACTGAACGGCACGCCCATCACGGAACCGTTCATCGTGCCGAACCTTGCCCCGCAGGCCACCCGTGACTTCAACGCCTGCTACGTGGTCACCAAGGCCAGCAGCAGCACCGCCAACGAGGCCCTGCGCGCCGAACTGACCGCCACGAGCAGCCGCGGCGCCGCCGACAACCTGACCATCGACTGCATCATCAACGTGGCCCCCAACCTGCTCAACCCGGTCAAGTCCGGCGACGCGGGCGAGGGACTGGTCGCGCCCGGTCAGGTCATCACGTACACCCTGACCTTCACCAACTCGCAGAGCTTCGCGCTGACCAACCTGGTGCTGCGCGACCCCCTGAACAACCTGCAGATTCTGGACGCACAGGGACAGGTCATCCGCACCGACAGCCTGGAATTCGTCTCGGCTGACCAGGGCGGCGCGCCCGAAGGCACTGACGTCGTGTGGCGCTTCGCGCGCCTCGCGCCCGGCGAGACCCTGACCCTGACCCTCAAGGCCCGCGTGCCCGCCAGCACGCCCGACGGCGCCCGCGCCGTGAACGTCTTCACGGTCAGCAGCAGCGAGGTCCCGGACCCCATCCCGTCGAACCCGGTGCAGAACGGCGTGTTCAACCAGGCGAACCTGAGCCTCGTGAAGACCAGCAGCCCCGCCACCGTCTCGTACGGCAGCACCATCACGTACACCTTCACGGTCACCAACCGCAGCGCCACCGGCGGCCTTCAGGTCATCAAGGTCACCGACAACCTGCCGGCCGGGCTGGACTACGTGGACGGCAGCAGCCGCCTGAACGGCGCCGAGATCATCCCCACCGTCACGGGCCGCGAGTACGTGTGGAGCATTCCGGGCCTCGCGCCCGGCGCGACCGCCGTCATCACCTTCGACGCCGTGGTCACGCCCGCTGCCGGCAGCCAGATCCGCAACAGCGCCCTGGCGACCGCCATCAGCAACAACGGCGAGATCAAGACGCCGCCCAGCAGCGCCCTGAACACCATCGACCCGCTGATCTTCGGCCGCAACACCGCCGACCTGGTCGGGTACGTGTTCCTGGACGTGAACCGCAACGGCGTGTACGACCGCGGCACCGACATTCCCTGCCAGAACGCCCGCGTGATCCTGGCCGGTGGCCGGATCGCCCTGACCGACGCGCAGGGCCGCTACCACTTCCGCAGCCTGCCCGAGGGCACGGCCGCGCTGCGCCTGGATCCCAACTCGGTGGCAGCGCAGAACATCAGCGTGCCGCAGGACGCCGGACGCCCCGGCAGCCGCGTGGTGTTCCTGCGCAACCTGACCAGCGTGGACTTCCCGCTGGCCCCCGAGGCCGGTGACATCGCCGTGATCCGCGACACCACCCTGCGCGTGTCCAGCACCCTGCCCGGCCAGCCGGAACGTGCCCTGAGCATCCGCAAGCAGCTGTTTATGACCGACGAACCCGGCGAGTACCGCGTGCAGCTGATCCTCAGCGCGGGCGCGGACCTGAGCGGCGTGAACATCACCGACCCGCTGCCTGCGGGCGCGGAACTCACCGACGGCCAGAACGTCCTGACCTACGACACGCTTGACAGCGGAGAACGCGCGGTGACCTACCGCTTCCGCTGGGCAGGCGACCCTAAAGGCGCCGTCACCGACCCGACGGCCAGCTGGAGGTACTGAGTGAAACGCGCCATCACCACCCTGACGGCGGCACTCCTCGGCTCGGCAGCAGCGCAGGAAATCGCCACGTCCCTTCCCCTGACCTCCGTCGGCAACAAGCTGATGTGGACGGTCGGGGACCAGGACCTGAGACTGATCGTGGGCCTCAGCTCCCGCGTGCAGCTCGACGTGTACGGCGCTCAGTTCGACCCGCAGGACTATCGCAGCGACGATTACTTCGGAGACGAGAACTACTCGACCGAACGTCCCAAAGCCCCGGTCAACTCGACCTTCACGCTGGTCAACGCCGACGGCAAGGTCGTGCGTGAACAGAACTTCGGCGTGGGCGCCCAGGACTGGCAGACCTTCCTGAACGACGACCTGCCCGCCGGAACGTACACCCTGAAGGTCCGCACCGAAGGCAACGGCAAGAACACCTTCGCCTTCCGCCTGCAGTCCATCAGCGCGGCCGTCGAGGCCGACCACCTGAACATCACCATCCGCAGCAACGACTGGGTGCCCGCCCTGAACATCGCCAACCCCGGCGGCGAGATGGGCATCCGCATGTACGACGGTGACGGCCCGGGCGAACTGGAAGCCGAACTGCGCGACGCGCAGGGCAACGCCTACCCGGTCAAGGTCAGCGGACAGTTGCAGTGGGACGACATCAAGGTGCCCGAGGAAGCCGGGAACTACACCCTGTACCTGCGCCAGCCGAAAGACACGTACCAGTACTCCAACTCGGTCGGCTTCGAACTCACGACCGGCCCGATCAAGATCGTCACGGCCGACACGACCGGCAAACTGGACATCAAGGCCGAACTGATCCTGCCCGAGGAAACCCTGCCCACCCAGGCCACCGTGACCGTGGGCGAGCAGGCCTACAACGTGCAGGGCAGCGCCGGACCGTTCACTCTGCCCGCCAGGGAGTACCCGGTGACGGTCGAGCCGGTCAAGGGTGCCGAGGTGACCCTGAACGCCCCGGCCGCCACGGTCGTCAAGCAGCAGACCGCGCACGTGACCGTGCAGATCAAGCCCAGCATGGACCTGAGCTTCACGGCCGACAAACCCGAAGTCTGCGTGGGCGACGTGGTGACCTTCACCGCGCGCGCCACCACCGAATTCGAGCGGCAGACCCTGCCCGCCAGCCTGCGCGTCAAGCTGCCGGAGGGCTTCACGGCCGCCGGTGAGACCACCGTCACGGCCCGCGTGGACGCCGCCAACCCCGGCGTGCTGACCTTCGAAGCGAAGGCCGACGCGGCCGGCAGCAGCGACTTCACGGCCACGCTGGCTCCCTGGAACCAGACGCAGGACCTGAACGTCCGGGTGCTGCCCACCGCCACGCAGATCGAACTGCGCCGCGCGCCGCTGCCCGAAACGCTGGCCGGTGAGACCGTCACGGTCACCCTGACCCTGAAGAACACCAGCGGCGTGCCCGCCCCCTACGAACTGACCGACGCGCCCGGCGAGACCCTCGAGGCGCTGGACCCCACCACCTTCAGCGGCGAACTGCAGCCCGGTGAGGAAAAGACCCTCAGCTACCGCGCCCGCGTCAGGGGTGACGGCGGCGCGCAGGGCACCCTGAACGCCACCCTGAGCAGCAACTGCGGCAGCCAGCAGGTCGTGACCGGCACGCAGACCGTGCAGACCCCGCCGCCGCCCGCCCCGACCCCGGTCGTGGCCGTCACGCGCGAGAGCACCGTCCGCATTCCCTTCGACGTGCCCAGCACCAAGAATGCCAACCAGGTCATCGTGGCGCACCAGCCGCCGGCCGGGGCCACCTACGTGCCCGGCAGCAGCCAGCTGAGCGGCCGCGCCATCGCGGACCCGCAGACCGGACCCAGCGGCCGCTATTACTGGACCACGCCCGGCGCGGCGCGCGGCGTCCTGACCTACAAGGTCACGCACGAGGGCAACCTCCCGGCGCTGGCCAGCCCCACCCTGGTCGGCCGGTACGCCGGCGGCCAGCTGAACGTCCTGGTCGGGGACGGCAACCTGGACGACCTGGGCAGCCTGAACGCCGTGACCGACACGCAGGAGCAGGCAGCCGAGAACGACGGCGCGCTGAAGCTCCCGCTGGACGGCACGGTGTACCGCGAACGCGACCGCATCACGGTCGCCGTGGTGAGCCCCGCCGACAGCGCCGCGCTGCCCAGCGTGAACGGCGTGCCCGTGGACCCCGCCACCCTGGGCCGCAAGAGCGTGGACGTCACCAGCGGCACCCAGCGCCAGGAGTTCTACGGCCTGCCGCTGCGTAACGGCGAGAACACCGTCACCTTCGGCGATCAGACCGTCCGGGTGTACCTGGCGGGCACGCCCGTCCGCGCGGACCTGAAAGCCGAGCAGCTCGTCGCGGACGGCGTGACGCCCATCCGCATCGGGGTGCGCCTGACCGACGCCGCCGGACTGACCACCGCCAGCAGCAACGTGACGGTGCAGACCACCCTGGAACCCACCCAGGGCGACGCGCAACCCCGCGTGGGCAGCTACCAGGTGAAGCTGGTGGACGGCGAGGGCGTGCTGGAACTCGAGCCGCTGTCCGCCCCCACCCGCTTCGACGTGCGCCTGCTGCTGGGCGACAAGGTCGTCACCCGCTCCTTCGAGGCGCTGCCCAGCAAGACCCGCGTCGGGATCGGCATGGTCAGCCTCGGCGCGATCCTCCAGAGTGGCGGCACGGCCGCCGGAGAGGCGCGCGGGCAGGCGTACCTGGAAACGCCCATCGGTGACGGCAAACTGTACGTCGCGGCCAGCGGCGCCGTGAACGCCAACCGCGACAGCGCCGGCAAGACCACCGTCACGCAGGACCGCACGCAGGGCCTGCCCGTGACCGCCAACCCCCTCCAGCGTTACTCGACGTACGGCGACAGCAGCACCGAGACCACCCCGCTGCAGGGCATCGACCCGGTCGCCGTGCGCTACGAGCACCCGGCCTTCAACGTGCAGTACCGGCAGGCGCCGGTGCCGGTGGACGTGTTCAACCTGGGCATCACGCCCACCGCCCTGAGCGGCTTCACGCGCAGCAACCCGCAGGTGTCGGGTTTCGTTGCCGCGCTGCCCGGCGACCTGATCCGGCGCACCCTGCCCGCCAACGGCACCCGCGTCCTGACCCTGGCCGACAGCGACCTGCAACCCGACAGCGAGACCATTGAACTGGTCACCGTGGACCCCCGCACCGGCGCCGAGACGGGCGTCCGGACGCTGGCCCGCCTGACCGACTACACCCTGGACCCGGTCGCGGGCGTCGTGTACTTCCAGCGGGCCATCGACCTGATCGACCCCGACGGCCGTGAGCAGAGCGTGCGCGTCAGCTACCGCCTGAACGACCCGCTGGGCGCCCGCACACTCGCCTGGGGCGCGCAGGTCAAGTACCGCGTGACCGACGAGCTGAGTGCCGCCGCCGCCGCCGTCAGCCTGGACGGCGTGACCAGCGTGGGCGTCCGCGCCCGCTACGAGCAGGGCAGCACCCGCGCCGACCTGCTGGCCGCCTACGCCGGGGACGGCCTGCTGGTGAACGCCAGCGGCAGCGCCACCCTGGACCGCCTGGACGTGAACGCCAGCGCCCACTACCAGGCGCCCGGCTACACCGGCCTGAACGCCACCACCCCCGGCCTGGGCGTGAACGCCGACGCCACCTACCGCGTGACCGACGCGCTGGCCGTGGCCGCCGCCGCCACGTACCAGCAGACGTCGGGCACGAACGGCGCGGCCGACACCAGCACCGGGCACGCCGACCTGAAGGGCCTGTACACCTTCTCGCCGTTCACGCTCGGCGCGGGCATCCGCGCGGGCTTCGGGGACGAGCAGGGCCTCGGCGCGGTCGTCAGCGGCGCGTACTCCAGCGGCGGCCTGAGCGTCTCGGCCGAGCACGCCCAGCGCCTCAGCGGCGAACTGGACACCACCACCACCGTCAAGGCCAGCGTGCCCGTCGCCGAGAACGTCACCCTGACCGCCCGCGACGACATCAACTGGACCGAGGGCCACCGCGCCAGTCTGGGCTTGCAGTCCCGCCTGGGCATGACTGACATCTTTCAGTTTTAGAAAAGGACGTCCAGCACGGCTTCTGACCTCAGAATGAGGGT
>NZ_BMQM01000020.1 GCF_014648115.1 Deinococcus seoulensis | reverse complement strand
TCTTCCGAAATCTCAATGCGCCGATGGGAACGGGCCATGCCCAAGTCTACTTCTTTGGTGCGTTGTACTTAGCAGACGGCACACAGGACTTCAGCGGGCGGGGCGGGTCGTGGCCTTGGCAGGCGGGGCGGGCTGGTCCTTCATGGCCTGCTCGTTCAGGCTCAGGCGGGCGCGCAGGTCACGCACGACAGCGCTTTTCTGCCCGCTGCTGATGCCCTTGATGGCCCAGGCCTTGATCTCCAGGGGGTCTTCCAGTCCCTCGTCGAGGGTCAGGCGCAGCAGGTCGAGTTCCTGCAGTTTCAGGTCGTTGCGCAGCAGGAAGGTCAGGGTGCGCATGACTTCCTCGACCTGTTTCTCGCGGGGCAGGGACAGCAGGACGGCTTCCGTATCGGCTTCCTCCTCAGAAGCCCGTAAAGGTGCCTCGAACAGACTTGGCTGACCAGACCCCCGCGCCTTGCCGCCCTGGCCCTTCACGGCCGGTTTCTGAGGCTCTGCGACCCCTTCGGGCAACTGGTACTTGCCTGGGTTCTTCAGGACGTCCACAAAGAAGGCCGGTTTGGAACGGGGCTTGTACCCGGCCGCCAGGATCGCCTTGCACCGCACCACGGCGTCGTCCACGGTCTGTTCGCCGTGCTCGCGCACGAGTTGCAGCGCGCGGGTCTGCGTGACACCCAGGTCCGCGAGTTCCTGAAGCAGCGCCGGGTCCGGCGGAATGAACGCCTCGCCGAACGTGTACTGGAGCATCTTTTTCTTACCGCGACCCAGGTACTCGACGTTTTTCAGGAACCCCTTCTCGATCAGTTCCTCGTGCGCGGCGTCCAGCGTGCGCTGCGCCATGCTGGGGCGGTCCGTCACGATCTTGCAGGCCTCGGCCCACTCCATCAGGCCCACCTGGTACGCCATGGCCACCGCGTCCGGGTTCTCGGGGTCACGGCGCTGGGCGTCCAGCAGGCGGTACAGCGCCCGCGTGGGTGGGCGTTTGAGGGTCTGCATGAACGACAGGTCCAGTGACTTGATGTACCCGGCGCGCACGCTGCGGGAGATTTCCTGAGGCAGCGTGATGCGCAGCACGGAACTGGCGTCGAGTTTCTCGGCCTGACCGGACGTGAATTCGATGCGGTCGATGTACCGGAAGTTCACGTTGGTCCAGCGGCCGCGCGGATGGTCACGCCACCCCTCCGAGATGAAATACGTCGTGGTGGTCAGGCGTTTGAGGCTCTCGTCCAGCGAGGTGTAGTACCGGCCGCTGGTGTCCAGTCCGGCCATCTGCAGCAACTGGTACGGCGTGCAGGTCACGGCCCCGTCGGCGGGGGAACCCTGATCGATGTACAGGTTGACGAGTGCGGCGCTGATGTCGGTATCGATGCCGTGCGGCACGCCGTATTCGGGCAGGGCCTGGCAGGTGACGCGGTACCGGCGGTCGCCGTCCTCGAGTTCCACGCTCCAGTCGCGGTAGTTCGCAGGGATTCGTTCCTGCACGCTGATCAGACTCAACCGGGCGATGTTGAGTTCGTCAAAGCGTTTGATTCCCTTGTCTGCCACGGCCCTGCCCCCTGTGTGTTTGTTGTTTTTCTTTTTGTTTTAAATCTCTTAAAAAGAATAATATATGTTGTCAACAACAGGCGCCCGACCCAGACGCGTGCTGCACGGTGTTTTCGGGGTGAAACGGCGCAAGTTGTCCGATAGTTTGGCGCAAGTTGTCCGATAGTTTAGACCCTTTTTCGGCGCAAGTTGTCCGATAGTCGGCGGCGAACGGCGCAAGTTGTCCGATACTTTCGGCGCAAGTTGTCCGATACCCAGACGGGCCAAACGGCGCAAGTTGTCCGATACCTGTGGATAAAAACGGCGCAAGTTGTCCGATAGTTTGACCCCAAACGGCGCAAGTTGTCCGATAGTTGCCGCGCTGCGAATCCACGCGGAAAATCATGCGTCCTGCACGCCATATTTCCTGAAACGGCGCAAGTTGTCCGATAGCCTGCCGCTCTGAAACGGCGCAAGTTGTCCGATAGGTAAAAATACGTAAATGGATAATTATATGATTAATTATACTTCTGTGGCGTAATAAGGTGGTCCTGTATCCCTGCTGCAGGTAGCCGACCTGACCGGCGCGGCCCAATTGTTCATCGGGACTTCATATTCGGCCATCCCAGCGCGAACCTGTCTGGTCCTGATGGCTCGATATCGAAGGAACGGACATGACGGAGTAGGGGGATCAGGCAAAAACGGCGCAAGTTGTCCGATAGTGCCGCCCGACCATCCGAGCACATGACGGCGGGCGCCAGCCGGGCAGAAGTGGCCTCCCACGCGACAACGCGGCCCCGGGCGCGGTAGTCTGCGCAGCAATGCGCACCCTGACGCTCTTCAACCATGCCGGTGGGGTCATGAAATCCAGCCTGACCCGCGACGTCGGCCACACCCTGGCCCAGGCCGGACAGCGGGTCCTGCTGGTCGATCTGGACCCACAGGCAAACCTGACCGACTGGCTGGGCGTGACCGGCGTCACCCGCGATCAGACCGTGTACGACACCGCCACGCGCGGCGACCCTCTTCCCTCCCCCGTTCACGTTCACGGCCTGGACCTGATTCCCAGCGACGTTTCCCTGGCCCTGGCCGAGGGTCAGATGATGGGCGTGGTCGGCGCGCACCTGCACCTGCGTCAGGCCCTGGCCTCCTGGAGTGACCGTTACGACGCCGTCCTGATCGACAGTCCGCCCAGCCTGGGGCAACTGTCCATCCTGGGCGCGCTGGCCGCCGATCACCTGATCGTGCCGGTCCCCACCCGCCAGAAGGGCATGAACGCCCTGGCAGGCCTGAGCGAGGCCATGGCCACCTACCGCAAGCTCCGCCCGGACCTGACGGTCGCGCTGTACGTGCCGACCCTGTACGACTCGCGCCGCTCTCATGACCGCGAGGCCTACGCGGCCCTGCGGGAACTGCTGAACCCGCTCGCCAGTCCCATCGCGGACCGCGGCGCGGTCTGGAACGACAGTGCCAGCGCCGGACAGCCGGTCGGCGTGTACGCGCCCGGCTCGCCCGTGCACCGGGACGTGCTGCGCGCCACCGCCGAGATCGCGCAGGCCGCCGGACTGAACGTGCAGATCGAAGGAGCGCAGGCATGACCCGCAAGACCCGCCCGGTGATCGGATCGCGCCTGAGTGGACTGGTCGCAGGTGTGGACACCCTGGGTCAGCCCGCCACGACCAGCCTCAGTACCGCGCTGCTGGACCCGGGTGAATTCCAGCCCCGCTATTACTTCAACCCGGACGCGCTGGAGGACCTGACCCGCAGTGTCCGCGAGCAGGGCGTGCTGCAACCGTTGCTGGTGCGCCCCACGCCCGGCGGCCGCTACGAGATCGTGGCGGGGGAGCGCCGCTGGCGGGCCGCGCGTCAGGCCGGACTGAGCGAGGTGCCGGTCCTGATCCGCACCCTGAGTGACAGTGAAGCCCGGCTGGCCGCCGCCGTCGAGAACCTGCAACGCGAGGACCTGAACGTCATGGAGGAAGTCCGCGCGAAACTCCAGGTGGCCGCCGTGACCCTGGGCGTCCACGAGGACAGCGCCGTGGCGCGCCTGTTCGCGCTGGACCGCCACCCCGAGAGCGACCCTGACCTGATCGGGAAACTCGACGCGGCGTTCGGGGCGCTCGGCCGGGAATCGTGGCGCAGTTTCATCCGGAACCGCGCGGCCCTGCTGAACCTCCCGGAGGAACTGCAGGAGGCCGTGAGGACTGGCCTGGACTACCGCAAGGCGCTGGTCATCGGCCGCGCCCCCACCGCCGAGCAGCGCGAGCGGATGCTCGAAGCCGCCGCGAACGGCGCGACCGTGGTGGCCCTGCGGCAACTGCTGAGCGGCCCGGATCAGCCGGGGCCGGACGTGTTCAGCACGGTCGCCCGCCAGTTGCGGGACCGTAAGGGACTGGCGCGCCTGGAACCCCGGCAGCGGGCCAGGGCCGAGAAGTTGCTTCTGCAACTCAGTGAACTGCTGTCCGGCGAGGGCAGCGACACGTCAGACTGACCGCAGCGCAGACTGGCCCTCTCCAGGCAGCGGTCGTGTCATACGGACTGCCGTTTGTTTCGCCAACAATCCGGAACTTCACCGCCCCTGCCGGCTCCACGTCCGGAGCCCGCCAAGCTCCCACTCGCTTCGCTCGGACCCAGCGGGCTTTGCAGCCCATTCAATCGGAGTCCGTGTCAGTAGTCTGTGCCGTCACGGCTTCTGGCTGCTCAGGACCGGGCCGGTCAGGATCAGGCCGCTCCGGTCGTCGGCCACCTGAAAGAGTGACGCCGCGACCGGGCGGCACAGCAGGTACCCCTGCATGAACTGCACGCCCAGCTGATCCAGCACGGCGCGTTCACCCGGTGTCTCGACGCCCTCGACGACCAGTTCCGTGTCCAGTTCGGCCGTCATCTTCAGGATGGCGCTCAGGAGACTCTGCCGCCGCTGCGTGACATCGATGTTCCGCACGAACGAACGGTCGATCTTGATGCAGTCCACCGGCAGTTGCTCCAGGACCGACAGGCTGGAGTGCCCGGTCCCGAAGTCGTCGAGTGCGATCCGGACGCCAGCGGCGCGCAGGGCGTTCAGTTGCCGGATGACCGGCGGGGTCGCCACGACCGCCTCGGATTCCGTGAGTTCCACCACCAGTTGCGACGGTACGCAGCCGGTGTCGCGCAGGGCCGCCTCGACCTGGGCGGGCAGGTCACCGCCCTGCAACTGACCGGCGCTGACGTTCACGTGCACGGTCACGCGCTGCCGGGTCTGGCGGCTCCACTGGGCTGCCTGCCGCAGCGCGCGGCGCATGATCTGGCGGCCCAGGTCACCGATCAGGCCGGACGCTTCGGCCACCGGAATGAACTCGGCGGGGGACACGAAGCCCAGTTCCGGGTCGTTCCAGCGGGCCAGCGCCTCGAAGCGCTGCCAGCAGGTCTGCTCCGCATGCGAGACCGGCTGGTAGTGCACGTCCAGCGCGTGGGCGTTCAGGGCGACCCGCAGGCGGTCCTCGATGGCGGCCAGCCGGGCGTGCCGCTGCGCGAGGTCCGGCGTGTACGCGCACCAGCGGGCGCGGCCCTGCCGTTTGGCCTCGTGCAGGGCCAGGTCGACTTCCTTGAACCACTCGCTGTCGCTGCCGCTGCCCTGCGCGTGCACGCTCAGGCCCAGCGAGATGCGTGGGTACAGGCGTATGCCGTGCACGGTCACGGGCCGTTGCAGGGAGATCAGCAGGGCGTCGGCCAGTGCCCGCGCCTGCGGGTCGGTGTGGCCGGTCAGAACCACCCCGAATTCGTCGCCTGCCAGCCGCGTGACCACGTGCGGCGCGGGGATCAGGGCGCGCAGGCGTTCGGCCGTCACCTGAAGCAGCGCGTCGCCGGTGTGGTGTCCGTGCGTGTCGTTCACGTGCTTGAACCGGTCGATGTCGAGCAGCATGACGCAGCCGCCCTGAGCGGCGTGGGCCACCTCGCGCAGCGCCTGATTGAATCCCCGCCGGTTGAGGAGGCCGGTCAGTTCGTCCTGGGTGGCCTGCTGTTCCAGGGCCAGCCGCAACTGGTGGGATTCCGTGATGTCGCGGGTGGTGACGATCACGCCGCGCAGGTCGTCGTTCTCGGACCACGGTACGGCGTTCATGACCACGGCGCGCTGTTCGCCGTGTGCGGTATGGAACGTGGCCTGCACGTTCCGGACGGCCTGGCCGGTCTGCGCGGCCAGCGAGATCGGGTACTGGCTGACGTCCAGCAGGTCGCCGGTCATGGTCCGCAGCGCCCAGACCGGATCGGTCAGAGAGGGCAGTCCGGCCAGACTGGTCAGCCCGACAGAGTCGAGGGTGGTGCGGTTGGCCTGCAGGGGCGTGCCGTCCGGCAGGCACAGGACCAGCGCCTCATCCACCGCTTCGAGGATGGCGCGGCTCTGCTCCTCGCGGCGTTGCAGGGCCTGAAGCAGCAGCGCCCGTTGCGTCGCCTGACCCAGGTGCGGCTGAATCCAGCGCAGGTGGTCGAGCTGGTCGGGGTTCAGGTCACGGTCCGTCTGGCGGAGTGCCAGGACCGCCCGGAACCGTCCGTCGCCCTTCAGCGGTACCAGCAGCACGTGCGGCAGCGACAGGGGCTCTGCCGGGCGGGGCGCGCCGCTCAGCCAGACGGGTCCCGTCTGCTGGATCAGCTGCTCCCAGCGGTGGTCGTCGAGATGCGAGAGCAGCGGCGCGTCCAGGTCCGGCTGGGTCCCGGCAGGCCACCGGGCGCGGCTGACCACGGCGGCCGCCTCGTCGTCGTAGCGGGCGATCAGCAGACCGCCGAGGCCCTCGGTGGCGGTCATGGCGGCCCGCAGCACCACCCCGTACGTGTGGGAGGGTTGCGAGGTCTGCCCCAGTTGCTGCAGCACCTGCTGCGTGATCGACTGACGCCGGGCCAGGCGCCGCTCCTCGGTCACGTCGTTCATGGTGCCCACCCAGCTCTGAACGCTGCCGTCGCTGTTCAGGATGGGCGCGGTCTGCACCAGGCACTGCACGGTCTCCCCCGCTGCGTTGCGCGCCATCAGTTCGAACTTCAGCGGCTTGCGGTCCCGGTTGGCCTGCTCACACATCCTCAGGTAATGCTCGCGGGAGACTGGCGGGAGGGCCTGCAGGTACCCCATGCCCTGGTACTGTTCGAAGGTCTGCCCCGAGAACGCCTCCCAGTTGGGCAGGCGCGTGTTCACCTGAAAGTCCGCGTCGGTTTCCCACACGAGCGAGTGGCTGGACTCGATCAGCGTGCGGTAGCGTTGCTCGGCGCGCTGCACGTCACTGAACAGCTGGGCACGTTCGGCGGCGGCCGCGCAGTGCTGCGCGAGCAGTTGCAGGTGCGTGATGACCGCCGGGTCCAGCACCCGCGCGTGCAGCAGGCTGAGCATCATCACGCCGATCCGGCGCGTGGCGGTGTGCAGCGGCAGCATCACGATCCGCTGCGTGAGCGGCGCGAGTTGCAGCGCCGGGTACCGCCGGCACTCCTCGCGGGTCAGGGTCATGACCTGCCCGGTGCGGAACACCTCGGCGGCCGGCAGGTCGGCCGTGACCGGCACCCGGGCGTACGGGATCAGGGTGACGGGATCGAAGTGCACGCGGTAGCGCAGGACCAGCGTGTCGTCCTGCGGGTCGTGCAGGGACACCAGGATGCCGTACACGTCCTCATGCAGGGTCGAGAACACGGTTTCCAGCACGCTGTCCAGGTCGGGCGCGGCGTACATCCGCAGCAGCAGGTCCGGCAGGCGCGCGGGCAGACGCGACAGTCCGGCGTGACCGACCGTGAACCACAGCAGGCTCTCCCCGTCGTCCGGCGCGGTTCCGGTGAGGCTGGACGGGACGGGGGGCGGCAGCCGTTCAATCCGCACGCTGCCCTGCCCCGGCAACAGCAGTTCCGGAATGTCGGTCACCTGTGCTGACAGCAGGGCGTCTGCCGCGTCCAGCCACGGCTGCCAGCCGGGCATCAGGGTGCGCAGGTCGCCTCCGGCACTGACGGTCACGGCCAGAATCTGCTGCGCGTCCGGCTCGGCGTACCGGATGATTCCGTCCCGGTCGACCGCGAGGCGTGCCCGTCCGTTCTGTCCGTCACGCGCGGCCGTGTCCGGCCCGCACTCCGGGTCACGTTTCTGCGGGGGCTGCGGGGTGCTCAGGGGGCGACTCCCTGTGCAGGGGCCGCGTACCTGCTGGGGAATCCGTGCAACATGCCTCACAGTCTAACGGCCCCGGTGCGTCCGGTGTGGAACAGTTCCTTCAGGTTCCAACGTCACGGGTGCCGACCTGCCCCTATTCAGATGGGTTCAGATGGGCGGTGGGTCATGCGGCCTGCCGTCTGTTTCACGGGCAGTCCGGTGACATTCCGAATTGCCAGCTCCACGTCCCGGGGGCGCTTCAGTCCAGGTCGTCCGGCTCGTCTGCCTGGGTGGTCTGTTCCAGCAGCTGGCTGTCGCCGGGCAGCAGGGCGTAGTCGCACAGGGCCATGAAGGCGCGGTCGGAGTGTTCGGCGCTGACCCCCACGGTCAGGGTGACGCCGCTCAGCTGGCCCAGCACGTAGTTCACGGCGCCCTCGACCCGGATGTCACGCGGCAGGACCGTGACCGTGTCGGGCGTGACTTCCAGGGTCAGCGCGCTGCTCAGCGGGCCGTCGGCCAGCCACTCGTGCAGGGCCGTTGCCGCCTGACGCAGCGCCAGTTCCAGCCCGTGCGGGTGGCTGATCCGCACCATCAGGGGGGCGCCGCTGCGACTGACCAGCGTGACGTCCATCCCCAGCTGTCCCAGTTGATCGACGTGCCGGGCCGCCTGATGGGCCAGCGTGACGGCCTGCTCGGAGCGGCGCTGCGCTTCGAGGCTCAGGCGCCGCCAGCCCTCGTCCTCCAGTCCGTCCGGGCCGATGACCACCGCGCCGCGCAGCAGCACCTGCCACGACGTGAAGGCCGCCGGGACGGCCAGCAGCCCCTCCTCGTCCAGGTCCGTGACCGGAATCAGCTCCGCCTGTCGCAGCAGGGTGTTCAGGCCGGTCGAGCGGCGGTCGGTCTCGCTGCCTGCCTCCGCATGCAGCAGGGTCGAGCGGGGATTGACGAAGGCGACGATCATGCCCGCATGCTAGGCCCTGCGCGCCGTTCATACCGGGTGCCCGGTGGCCGTTCAGGGCCGACTGTCCTGTGGTGGCCGCCCACCGGGCCATGAGCGGCCGAAGCCTGCCGCTCTGCTCGTCACATGACGAGCACGTCGGCGGGGGGATGGCGAGTGCTGAAGCCACGGCTGCCGTCCCGGTGCCTGTATGGGTTCCTGGGCGTGCCGCGTGGCTGCTGTGGCCCTGATCTGCCGCGCCCTTGCTCGTCACGTGACGAGCAAGGGCGGCGGGCGCGTCCGGTCTGCCCGGCAACGGGTGTGGCGGGTGTGGCGATCTGGTGTGGACGCAACCACTCTGACCGGTATGCTACTGAGCGTGACCCACACCCAGTCGTTGCGTGACGAGCTGACCAGTCTGCACCTGAGGGCCCAGTTTCAGCGGGACCTGAACATGCAAGTCGCGTCCGGCCGCTGCACGCTGCTGCTGTGCGACCTCGACCACCTCAAGACCCTGAACGACACCTTCGGGCACGCGGCGGGTGATGAGGCGCTGCGGGCCGTGGGATTGACCCTGCGCGCCTACCTGCCGCCCGACTGGGAAGCCTACCGACTGGGCGGCGACGAGTTCGCGGTCCTGAGTGGCGCGGGTGTGGACGCCATGGCGCGCTGGGCACTGGACCTGCTTGAGGCGCTGCGCAGCCGCCCGCGCAGCCTGCGGCTGAGCATGGGGCTGGCGGCGCTGGGCGAGCCGGGCGTGCAGACCTCGGGTAGTCTGCGTGACCGGGCCGACGCGCGGCTGTACAGCGCCAAGCGACTGGGCCGCGCGCAACTGGTTACCACCGACATCCAGCATCCCTTCGCGTTGCAGGATCACCGACTGCTGGACCGCGACAACGAACTGCAGACCGTGACCGCCTTCCTGCGCGGCGCCTTCGTGAAGGGCGGTCAGCTGCGGGTTCACGCGCGCACAGGCTGCGGCCTGACGCGCTTTCTGAACCACGCCGACGTGGTTGCCCGGCACCTGGGCTACCGCACCCTGAGCGTGACCGGATCGCCCGCCAGTGTGCAGCGCGAACTGGGCGCGTGGTCCACCGCCGCGCTGGACGGCTCGCCCACCGACGCCGCGCCGGCAGAACTGGCCGCCGCGCTGGCGCAGGACCGCGCGCGGCCGCTGCTGCTGATCCTGGACCGGCCGGAATACTTCGATCCGGCCACCAGCGAGCAGATGCGGTCCCTGCAGAGCTGCGCGCGCACCGTCATCACCGGTTTCAACGAGGACGCCGGAAACGTGCAGATCGCCGAGACCCTCACCCTGCCCCCACTGAACGCCGAGACACTGAAAGCCGTGGCGGCCAACCTCTCGCCCGAACCGCTGCCCGAGGGTGTGCTGGCGTGGCTGGCCCAGCAGTCCCAGGGCTGCCCGCGCGACCTGCAACGCTGGCTAGAGGCGCTGCTGCTGGAGGCGCGGTTGCGGCTGCTCGGCCCGGCAGAACTGCTGGCGCAGGAGGACGGCCCGCGCTCGGTGGCGGCGCTGCTGCCCCGGCCGTACCTGCCCAGCCTGCCTCCCATGATCGGGCGGCAGCAGACCATGCGTGAGGCTGAACGTGCGCTGCACTCCTGGCCGATCCTCACGCTGACCGGGCCGCCCGGACGGGGCCGTACCCGGCTGGCCCGGCAACTGCTGATGGAGTTGCAGGGACACCTCGCGGGTGGCGTGACCACCCTGTCCCTGCAGGGCGCGCACAGCCCGGAGGCGGCCATGGCCCGGCTGGGCGAGGCGCTGTCCGGTGAGGCCGCCCCCAGCGCCGACGAGCAGGTGGTGGGCCGCCTGCTGGCCCGCCGCCCCACCCTGCTGCTGATCGACGACGTGACCCCGGAACTGCTGGGCGCGCAACGACTGGCCCGCCTGAGCGCCATGGCCCCCCTGAGCCGCCTGATCCTGACCGCTGACGCCGCGCTGGACATCCCCCAGGAACGCTGCCTGCCCCTGCCACCACTGACCGACGGGCAGGTGCGGGCCGCGCTGGAACTCACCGCACAACACCCGGACGCGGCCCCCGGCCCGGAGGCCCCGCAGCTGGACGCCTCACCTCCAGAACTCCTCCCGCTGGACGCCCTGTGCGAGTGGGTGCAGGGCGAACCGGAGCAACTGGCGGTGGCGCAGTCCACGCTGCGCACGCTGGGCTGGCAGGCCGGATCGGCGTACCTGCTGCGGCAGTCGGCGCAGGCCGGGCACCGCTGGGCGCAGTTCGGGACATACGAACGCCGGGTCCTGACCGGACTGGCGGGGTGCGGCGCGCCGTTCAGCATGAATCTGGCCCGGCAGTTGACGGGCGCCTCGCCGTTCATGCTGCGCGCCCTGGTCGATCAGCATGTCCTGCTGCCCGCCGGAGCGGGCCTGTACGCCCTGAGCGCCGGGTTTCAGACCCACGCGCAGCGGGCGGTGCGCCGCGCTCCCGGCCGTCACCGTGAACTGACGGCCAGTGCCCTGTCGTACGCGGCCGCGCTGGCAGGCGACGCCCTGCCGGGCAGCGCAGCGTGGTTCGCGCAGCTGGACGGCACCTGGCCGGAACTGCGGCCCCTGCTGGGCGGTCTGCTGGGTTCCGGCCGGGCCGATCCGGCCGGACTGGCCCGGCTGCTGGTCACGGTCACGCCGTACCGCACGGCGCGCGGGCAACTGCACGACGCGCGCGACGAGCTCAGCCGCGTGCTGGAACTGTCGGTCGGGAGCGTACGGGCCGAGCTGCACGCGGCGCTGGCCGGCGTGCAGCAACACCTGGGCGCGCACGCCGAGGCCGAGTCGCACGCCGACCGGGCGCAGCGGCAGGCCCGCGCGGACGACCGGCCCGAGGTCGCGCTGCGGGCCGGACTGATCCGCGCCCGCATCCTGCACCGCCGCAGTCAGTACGTCCGCAGCCGTCAGATGTTCCAGCGGCTTCAGGCGCAGACTGCCGGGCACCCCCCCGAACTGCTGGTGCTGGCCCTGGACGGCGTGGCCCGCAGCAGCGTGTTCCTGGGTGACCTGGACACGGCCGCCGCGCACGCCGGGCAGGCCCGGACGCTGGCTGCGCCGCTGTCACTGCCGCTGCTGCTGGCCGACACGCTGAACACCTCGGCCCTGATCGCCTCCGAGGCGCGCGAACTGGACCGCGCCGAGACGCTGTTCACGCAGGCGCTGCACCTGCACGAGCAGGTCCGTCACCACAACGGCGTCACCCTGAACCTGACCGGACTCGCCTGGAACGCACTGCTGGCCGGCCAGTACGCCCGCTGCGCCGCCCTGAGCCGCCGGGTGCTGCGCCGCGCGGAGGATTCGGCGCAGCGCTGGGAGATCGGGAACGCCCTGCTGAACCTGGGGCACGCGCAACTGGCCGGGGACCTGCCGGGCGACCCGCAGGCCCTGTTCCGGCAGGCCCGCGAGATTGCCCGGCAGTGCGACGCGCCGTCCCTGGAGGCCGAGGCGATGGGAGGCGAGGCCGCCTACCTCGCCCGGCATGGTCAGCGGGCCGAGGCGCAGGTGCGGCTGCACGAGGCCCTGGCGCATCCGGGCATGAGCGCCGAGGCCCGCGCGTTCTTCGCGCCGCTCATCGTGGAACTCACCGCCACCGGCTGAGCGGCCCGGCGGGTGCTCCCGGCCCGGGCTGCGTTCAGGACTGCCGCGCGGCCGGTGGGCCGTCCGGGTCGCCGGGGCGTCCGGCGCTGGGATCACTGGCGCTGGGATCACCGGGAATGCCGTCCTGACCGCCGTGCTGGCCGTACACCAGTTCGCCCTCGTCGGCGGTGTCGTGCCCGGTCACGCGGTTACGGAACACCCAGAAGTTCCAGCCCTGGTACGCCAGGATCAGCGGCAGGAACACCCCGGCCGCCCAGCTCAGGGCGCGCAGCGTGTACGGTTCCGAGGCGCTGCCCTGCACGGTCAGGGTGAAGGCGGGATTCAGGGTGCTGGGCAGCACGGCCGGGAACAGGCTCACGAAGATGGTGGCGGTCGAGAACACGATGGTCAGGCCGGTCGCCAGGAACGCCAGGGTGTCGCGCCGCAGGGTCAGCGCCAGCCACACCAGCGCGAGGTTCAGGGCCGCGCCTGCCGGGAACAGCCACGCGGACAGACCCAGCGCATTGAAGCGGCCCTCCTGCACGAACCCGATCAGCACGAACGCCAGGACCAGCACGGTCGCCAGTCCGCCGAAGCTCAGGGCGGCGGCGCGCGCGCGGGCGTGCAGGTCCGTGTCGGCCTTCAGGCGCAGCAGCAGGAACGTCGCGCCGTGCAGCACGAACAGGCTCAGGGTGGCCAGGCCGCCCAGCAGCGTGAACAGACTGAACGCGGCGCTCAGGCCACCCTGAAAGCGCGCCTCACTGTCGATGGGCAGGCCGCGCACCATGTTCGCCATGATCATGCCCCACAGGAAGGCGGGCAGCAGGTTGCAGACGAAGGCCGTCACGTCCCAGAACTGCCGCCAGCGGACGTTGTCCACCTCGGCGCGGTACTCGAAGGCCACGCCCCGGCCGATCAGGGCCAGCAGGATCAGGGTGAACAGCGGGTACAGGGCGGTCATCAGGGTGCCGTACCACAGCGGGAACGCCGCGAAGATCGCCCCGGCCCCCAGGATGATCCAGACCTCGTTCGCCGCCCAGAACGGGCCGACGGTGCCGAGCACGGCGCGGCGTTCCCGCTCGTTGCGGGCAATGAAGGGTTGCAGCAGTCCGGCGCCGAAATCGAAGCCGTCTAGGAAGAAGTAGATGACGAACGTCAGGCCGATCAGCGCGAACCAGATGGCAGCGAGGTCCATTTACTGTCCTCCGGGCAGGTAGGTGGGTGACGGCAGGGACGGGGACTCGACGTCCGGCGTGTGAATGCCGCTGCGGGCGGTGCGGGTCAGCAGGAACAGGTCCAGGCCGATCAGGGTCAGGTACACGATCCAGAAGGCCGCCAGCGACAGCAGCACCCACAGCGGGTTGAGGCTGCTGACGGCGTCGGTGGTGCGCAGCAGGCCCTGCACGATCCACGGCTGGCGGCCCATCTCGGTGGCGATCCACCCGCTGAAGTTCGCGAGGTGCGGCGCGAGCGGCATGACCAGCAGCAGCGGGTACAGCCGCCCCGGATCGGCCAGTTTCCCGGTCCGCCAGCGCCACGCGTAGTACAGGCTGACCAGCAGCATCACGCCGCCCAGGCCCACCATCACCCGGAACGCCCAGTAGACCGGCCAGACGCTCGGAATGTAATTGCCGGGGCCGTACTGCGCCTCGTACTGGCGTTGCAGGTCGTTGATGCCCTGCGCCTTGCCGCTCAGGTTGTTGAAGGCCAGCAGCGACCCCACGTACGGCACGGTCACCTCGAAGCGGTTCTCGCGCTGCGCGTTGCTGGGCAGCGCGATCAGGCTCTCGGGCATGCTGCCGCCCTCTGGGGTGTCCCACAGGGCGCTGAACGCCGCGTACTTCATGGGCTGGTCGCGCACGGCACTCTGGCCCTGCTCGTGCCCGGCGGCCACGACGCCGGCCGAACCGACGAGTGCCACGATCAGCGCCACCCGGAACGATACCGTGAACATCTGCGTCTGCCGCTGCCGGCGCAGGTGGTAGGCGCTGACGGCCAGCACGAAGAACGCGGCGACGGTCAGACTGCCGGTCCAGATGTGCGCGAACCACTCCAGGCCCTTGGGATTGGTCATGATCGCCCAGAAGTCGGTCATGACGGCCTTGCCGTCCTTGAGGGTGTACCCGACCGGATGCTGCATCCAGGCGTTCGCGATGATGATCCAGTACGCGCTGACGCTGGTGCCCAGCGCGACGATCCAGATGCTGGCCAGCGACGCCCACGCCGGAATGCGGTCCTTGCCGAACCACCACAGGCCCAGGAAGGTGCTTTCCAGGAAGAAGGCCATCAGGACCTCCAGCGCCAGCGGCACGCCGAAGATGTTCCCCACGAACGTGGAGAAGCCCTGCCAGTTCATGCCGAACTGGAACTCCTGCACGATGCCCGTCACGACACCCACCGCGAAATTGATGAAGAACAGGTGCCCGAAGAAGCGCGTGAGGTTCTCCATGTTCGGATCGCGGGACCGGAACGCGATGGTCTGGAGGATGGCGATGATCAGCGCGAACCCGACCGTGAACGGCACGAAGAAGTAATGGAAGATGCTGGTCGTCGCGAACTGAAAGCGCGAGAGGTCCAGCGTGGACAGGCCCAGGATCTCGTTCATGGGTGGGGCTCCTTCACGGGGCGCGGCAGGGGAGAGGGCGTGAGGACAGCCGGGACGGCGGGCGGCGCGGGAGGCGAAGGCTGAGGCGGCGGTTCAGGTGGGGGCCGCACCGGAATGCCGGGCAGGTGCAGCCCCGGCTCCTCGCCGTGGAAGGTCAGCTGGCCCTGCCAGAGCCCGGCGACCCGGTCGGTCAGGGCCAGCGGCACGGGCCGGTGCGTGATGAGCAGCAGCGTCCGGCCGCGGCGTTCCCGCCGGATGACCTGCACCACCTGCGCCTCGGTGTCCGGGTCGAGGTGCGCGGTGGGTTCATCCAGGATCAGCAGCGGGGCGCGCCTCAGCAGCGTGCGCGCCAGGGCCACGCGGGCCCGTTCGCCGCCGCTGAGGCGCGCCCCGCCGTCACCCACCCAGGCGTCCAGCGGCAGGTGATCCAGGCCCAGGTCGTCCAGCAGCGCGCGCAGCCGCGCGTCCGGCGCGTGGTGGTCGCCCAGCAGCAGGTTCTCGCGCACGGTGCCGTCCAGCAGCGGGGCGTCCTGTTCCAGCACCGCCAGCCGGGACCGCCACTCGCTCACCCGCAGGTCGGGCAGCGGCACCCCGCCGACCAGCACCTGCCCTTCCTGCGGGTCCAGGTCGCGGCTCAGCAGGCGTGCCAGGGTGGTCTTGCCGCCGCCGCTCTCGCCGGTCAGGCCCAGCGCCGACCCGGCCGGAACGTGCAGGTTCACGCCGCGCAGCACGGTCCGTCCGGCGCGGCGCACCGTGACGTTCCGCAGGTGCAGGTCGGGTCCGCCCGGCCCCTGCGGGGTGGGCAGGGGGCGCGGCGCGGCCGGGTCCTGCACGGCGGGCGAGGTGGCGCGCAACTGCGCGGCCCGGCGCAGCGCCTCGCGGGCGGCGGCGCGGGTGCCGGGCATGGCGGCCAGCGGCCCGCTCAGCTCGGCGGCGGCCAGGACGGCCAGCGCGGCGGCCGCCAGCAGCGGTCCCGGCAGCTCGCCCTGCCCGACCAGGTGCGCGCCGCGCCACAGGACCCCGGCGACGGCCACGCCGCCCAGCACCTCGCGCAGCAGGGTCAGGCGCGCGCCCAGGGCGGCGGTGCGTTCCGACAGGTGCGTCAGCTCGTGCGCCTGCCGGGTCAGGCGAGGCTGGACGCTGCGGGCCGCGCCGTCCGCCGAGGCGCTGAGCGTGTCCAGCAGCGTGGTCGCGTGCTCGCGGGTCAGGGTCTGCTCCTGCCGGACCAGCCGCGCCAGCGCCGGACCGGTCGCCACGACGGCCAGCGCGCCCAGCAGCAGCGGTACCGTGCCCAGCGCGGCCAGCAGCGGGTCCAGGCTGCCCAGCCAGATCAGCAGGGCCAGCAGCGCGCCCGCGAAGGCCCACAGCGGCAGCGTGACCCGCAGCGCCAGGAACTGCCGGGCGTCCACGTCCGCTCCGGCGCGGGCCAGCACGTCCCCGCTGCGTTCGAGGCTCAGGGCGTCCCGGCCCAGCGCCGCCACGCCCGCGTACACCTCGCCGCGCGCCCGCTGCGAGCCGCGCAGCGCCGCGTCGTGCCCGCGCAGGCGTTCGGCGTACCGCGTCCCGGCGCGGGCCAGCCCGGCCGCCCGGACGGCCGTGACCAGCAGCCCCAGGCTCAGGAACACCTCCGGACGCAGCGCCGCCCGTGAGATCAGCAGCCCACTGAACGCCGCGAGGGCCAGTCCGGCCAGCGCGGTCAGGACGGCCAGCAGCGCCGCGAACCTCACGCGGGCACGCCCTGCGCGGCCAGCGGGGAGGGCGTGCCCGCAGGGGTGTCCAGGGTCAGGACCGGCCAGCCGGGCGGGGGAGGCCGGTGCGTGGCCAGCAGCACCGTGCGCCCCCGCAACCCGGCGCGGATGGCCCGCAGGACCTCCTGCTCGCTGCGCGGATCGAGGTGCGCGGTGACCTCGTCGAGCAGGACCACGCGCGCCCCGGACACCAGCACCCGCGCCAGCGCCAGCCGCGCCAACTCCCCGCCGGACAGCGAGGTGCCGCCCTCGCCCAGCGGCGTGTCCCAGCCCAGCGGCAGGCTGCCCAGCAGGCCGTCCAGTCCCACGGCCCGCGCGGCGGCGTGCAGGGCCGCGTCGTCCGCGTCTGGCTGCCACAGGCGCAGGTTCTCGCGGACCGTTCCGGCAATCAGGCGCGGGTGCTGCGGCACGAACGCCGTGACCTGCTGCCACCCGCGGGCGCTCAGGTCATCCAGGGGCGTGCCCTGCACCTCGATCAGCCCGCCGTGCGGAACGTGCTTGCGCAGCGCGTGCAGCAGCGTGGTCTTGCCGCTGCCGCTCGGGCCGCGCAGCGCGGCGTGCGTGCCGGGCGTCAGGACCGCGCTGAGCGTGCCGCGCGTGGGCGCCCCGCCGCCCAGGTCCGCGAACGCGCCGCGCAGCGTCAGCGTGGGCGTCCCACTGACCCGCGCGGTCCCGGCCGGTGTGACCGGGCCGCCGAGCAACTCGCCCAGTTGCCGGGCCAGCGGTTCGGCGTCCATGGCGGCGTGACGGTCCGCGCCCGCCTGCCGCAGCGGCCCGAAGAACTCGGGCACCAGCATCAGCGCCGCCAGCAGCGGGGCCAGCTGCCCCGTACCATCGAACAGGCGCACCCCGACCCACACGGCCACCAGCGCCGTCGACAGGGTCGCGGCGAACTCCATCACGAAGCCGCTCAGGAACGCCACGCGCAGCACCGCCAGGGTCGCCTCGCGGTGCTGCGCCGCCGAGCGGTCCAGCACGTCCCGGTACGCGCCGACCGCGCCGAACAGATGCAGGGTCGGCAGGGAGCGGGTCAGGTTCAGCAGGCGGCCCGTCAGGCGCGTGTGAACCTCCCACTGCCGCTGCGCCGCCGCGTGCGCCGCCCAGCCCACCAGCGCCAGGAACACCACGGTCAGCGGACCCGTGACCAGCAGCACGCCCGCCGTGGCCGGGTCCAGCCACGCCGTGACCAGCAGCGTTCCCAGCGCCGCCACGCCCGCATGCACGGCCCCCGGCAGGAACCGGGCGTAGTACGGGGTCAGGCGCGGCCCCAGGTCCGAATCCAGCGCCGACAGGGCCGCGCTGCCCCCGCCACCTGCGCCGTCAGGGCCGCCTGCCAGGGCAACCGGTCCCAGCGCCAACGCCCGGTCCGTCAGGCGCGCGCGCCACTCACCGACCATCCGGGCCGCCAGGCGGGCGCCCAGCCACTCGCGGCCCGCCACGGTCGCGGCGCGCACGCCCAGCAACGCCACGATCAGGGCCATGGTGGGCAGCGTGGCCGCCCCCGCGTCCGCCCGGAGGCCCGCCGGGTGCAGCGCGGGCAGCAGCGTTTCGCTGATCACGCGGGCGATCAGCACGAACGCCCACGCGGTCGCGGCGGTCCCGGCGACACTCAGCGCCGCGAAGGCCGGCAGGGCGGCGCGCACGGTCCGCCCGGCAGACAGGCGGCGCAGCGGACTGGGTGAGCGGTTCATCCTGTCTCCGAGCGTGCGCCGAGTGTCCACTCAACTCAAGGGCGCACGTCCCCCCCTCCACCCGAGCGTCGGCGCACCTGCGTCAGTGGCTCTGCGTCAGCGGATCCCGGGCAGACGGTCCGTCCGGGCGCGCAGATCCTTGAGCCACTGCCGGGTGCTGACCGGGCGACTGATCAGGAATCCCTGCACCTGATCGCAGTTCATCTCGCGCAGCAACTGCAGTTGCGCGGCCGTCTCGACGCCCTCGGCCACGACCGTCACGTTCAGTTGCCGCGCCAGGTTCACGACCGACGCGGTGATCAGCCGCTGCCGCGCGTCGTGCTCGATGCCCTGCACGAACGACCGGTCGATCTTGAGTTTGTCCACCGGCAGGTGTTGCAGCACCGCTAGCGACGAGTACCCGGTGCCGAAGTCGTCCAGCGCCACGCTCAGGCCCTGCGTCTGCAACGTTCCCAGCGCGGACGACACGCCCGGCAGGTCCTGGATCAGCGCCTGCTCGGTGACTTCCAGTTCCAGGTAGTGCGCGGCGTGCGGATGGTGCGCCAGGAACCGCCCGGCCCGTTCACGGAAGTCCTCGCCGTGCAGTTCGGCGGCGCTGAGGTTCACCGCCACCCGGAACGCGCGGCCCAGCGCGCCGCTGGTCGTGCGGGCCAGGCGGTAGGCGCGGAGCAGCATCAGCCGCGTCAGGGCGGGCATCAGGTTCAGGTCCAGTGCCAGCGGAATGAACTCGGAGGGAGAGACAGGCCCGCGTTCCTCGTCGGTCCAGCGGGCCAGGGCCTCGGCGCTGCGCAGTTCGCCGCTGCGCAGGTCCACGACCGGCTGGTAGTGCACGGACAGTCGGCCCAGTTCGAGGTCGCGCCGCAACCGCTGGCCCAGCCGCAACTGCTCGGTGTGCCGCCGCGCGCGTGACTGGTCGATGATCACGGCGCGGTTCAGGCCGCTCTGCGCGGCGCTGCGGGCGGCGGCCTCCGCGTCGGCGAGCGCCTGGGCGGGGGGCGCGTCGTCGCTCCAGAGGCGCTCTCCGGCGGACAGGTGCGGGTGCAGGCGCGTGAACGTCAGTTCCAGCGGCACGGTCAGGTCGCGCAGCAGCGTCCGCGTGACCGGGGGACTGGCCGGGCCGGGTGCCTCCTGCACGAAGGCCAGGGTATTCGCGCTGACCCGGCCCAGCAGCGCGCCGGGCGGCAGGAGCGTCACCAGCCGCTCCGACAGGGCCCGCAGGTACCGGTCGAACGCGGCGTCGCCGTACAGCGAGCGGACGTGCCCGCCGTCCATCAGGCGCAGGACCGTCATGGACCGCCCCGCCGAGGGTTCGGCGTGCCCGGCCAGGACCGTGAACTGCGTCCGGTTGGGCAGGCCCGTGACTGCGTCGTGCAGCGCGTGGTAGTCCAGCTGGAATTGCAGTTCGCGCGTGCCGGTCACGTCGGTCATGGTGAGCAGCGCGGCCGGGTGTCCGTCCAGGCCGGTCACGCCACGCTGCGCCACCTGAAGCCACACCGTTGCGGCTCCGTCCGGGCGGCGCAGGCCGATCAGGCCCAGCGTGACCGGGCCGGGCCGGACGGCGCGCAGCCCGTCTCGGATGGCGTTGCCGTTCAGGGGTTGTCCGGTCGCTGTCATCACCTCCCAGGGCAGGTTCCGGAAGTCCAGGGCGGGCAGGTCGGCGGGGATGCCCAGCAGTTCGGCGCCCCGGCCCGAGAGGGTCTGGATCCGGCCGTCGCCGGAGAGCATCAGGACGCCGTCGTTCAGGGATTCCACGATCAGGCGGTGCTGCGCCTCGCTGCGCTGCAACTGGCCCTGAAGGTCGTCCTGAACGGCTCTGCTGGCGCGGTTCAGTTGCCGGGCGAGTTCACCGCCCAGCCGCAGCAGTCGCCGCTGCGCCGGAGGCAGGGCCGCCAGGGCAGGCGCGTCGGTGAGGCCCAGTGCAGTGAGGTCCGGTGCAGTGAGGTCTGGCGCCATGAGGTCCGGCGCCATGGGGTCCGGCGCCGTGGCCTGGGACAGGGCGGGGGAGACTGGCGGGATGGTCGGCCCGGCGGTGTTGCGTGTCTCGGCGGTGCTGCGTGGCCCGGCGGCGTGGCTCCACCCGACGTACGCGCTGACCATCAGGGCGGCGGATCGCAGTTCGGGGTCGTGCAGGTCGGCAGGGGAGCCGAGCAGGTCGCTCAGGTCCAGCAGCAGGGCGTGCAGGGACGAGACGGGGTCGCCGGGCGTGCCGGTCGTGCGGCGGCGCACCATGCCCGCAAGGATGCGGGTCAGGCCCGCCGGGCCGAGCGGGGGGGCCGCCGTGGCGGGGACGTCCAGGTGCAGGTCGCCGCCGGGCAGGGACAGCGTCAGCCGCGCGTGGGGTTCCGGCGGGGCGTGTGGCCCGCCGGGGCCGGGATGAGGGCCGGGGTTGGGGCCGGGCGGGCAGAGTTCACGGGCGAAGTGGCGCAGGATGCCCGGCAGGGCGTCGTCCGGCGCGGCGTGCAGGTGTCCGTGCAGTCCGATCAGGTGGGTGATCAGCGGAACGGTTCCTGGTGCGGTGCGGCCGGGCATGGATGTCCGCATGATGACACCCTTCCGGCCTGACCGTGACGACCTGACGGCGGGCCGGGCGTGAGGTCCGGGCGGTCGTAACAGGCACATGTGCCGATGCCTGCGTAATGTCATCAAAAAACGGAACACATCGCAGATTGCGGTGGCTCTTGCGGGCGATATTCCGTTCAAAATTGCATATTGACCGAAGGGACTGGAGCGATATGCATGTTCCTGCGAGAGGGAGGCTGGGTGGCCGGATGGAGTTTTGGTCGGACAGCACGATCGTACACCGCCCCGCCGACCACCCGCCTGGATGAATAATTATTCACTCGGATATTCGATCCCACTGGTCGGATGGCGCCGAAAGAAAACAGGACAGAGTGTCAAAATCTCCACCAGAAGCGGTAAAAAACGCAGCGGTGCCAGGAGCGACCTGTCTGGACGGCATGGCATAAACATCCGCCGTCCGGTTGACTGTATGCATACTGGCGACCTACAATCATGATCATTCGGTTAAATCTGCTCCCGCGAGGGCCGAACCGACCCCGCCCCAACATCACGCGATGCGAGGTCAGTCATGGAATCAGTCCCCAGCTCCCCCCCGGCCGCCCACCCCACCCCACCGCAGGAACTCCTGCCCCCCATGACCGCGCATGAGGCCAGCGTCGAGGCGAACCGCTGCCTGTACTGCTACGACGCGCCGTGCCTGCAGGCCTGCCCCACCCACATCGACATTCCCACGTTCATCCGCAAGATCGCCACCGGGAACCTGCGCGGCTCGGCCCGCACCATCCTGGAAAGCAACTTCCTGGGCGGCACCTGCGCCCGCGTGTGCCCCGTGCAGGAACTCTGCGAGGGTGCCTGTGTGCTCGGCCCGGACCACACGCCCATCCAGATCGGCCGCCTGCAACGCCACGCGGTCGACCACGTGCAGGAACGTGGCATCCAGCTGTTCACGCCCGCCCCCGCCACCGGGCGCCGCGTCGCCGTGGTCGGCAGCGGCCCCGCCGGGATCAGCGCCAGCGCCGAACTCGCCAAGGCCGGGCATGAGGTCACGCTGTACGAGAAACGCGACCTGGGCGGCGGCCTGAGCACCTACGGCATCATCGTGCTGCGCGAACCGGTCGAGGTCGCGCTGCGCGAGGTGCAGGCCGCCCGCGACCTCGGCGTGAACGTCGTCACCGGACACGAACTGACCACCCGCGCGGGCCTCGACGACCTGCTGACCACCAACGACGCCGTGATCCTGGCGCTGGGCCTGGGCGCCGTGCCCGCCATCGGCATTCCCGGCGAGGACCACATCCTCGACGGGTTGCAGGTCATCGAGGCCAGCAAGATGGAGCAGCCCACCGGGGTCGGCACGCGCGCCGTCATCATCGGCGCGGGGAACACCGCCGTGGACGCCGCCACCATCGCCCGCCGCTCCGGCGCCGATACCCTGATGGTCTACCGCCGCACCGAACGCGAGATGACCGCCTACCACCACGAGTACCTCTTCGCGCTGAGCGAGGGCATCACCTTCAGCTTCCTGACCCAGCCCGTGGAGGTGCTGCACGAAGGCGGGCAGGTCACGGGCCTGCGCTGCGTCCGCATGGGCCTCGGCGCACCCGACGCCTCCGGCCGCGCCCGCCCCGAACCCATCCCCGGCAGCGACTTCGTGATCCCCTGCGACACCGTCATCAGCGCCATCGGGCAGGAGAAACCCGCGCTGGCCGCCGCGCTGGGCCTGGACCTGGACGGCGGGTACATCCGCGTGGACGACACCCTCCAGACCAGCCTCCCGCGCGTGTACGCCGCCGGGGACTGCGTCCGCGCCCGCGGGAACGCCAGCACCGTCATGGCCGTGCAGGACGGCAAGATCGCCGCCGCCAGCATCGAACGCGCCCTGGGCCGCACGCCGCACGTCACCCTGAAACCCACCCCGCCCGCCGAGGTCCGCGACCACCCGCTGTACATCGAGGCACACGGCCCCGTTCCCACCACCCCCAACCCGACCGCCACCCAGGCCCACGCGCCCGTCACGGAGGCCCACCATGGCTGACCTGAGCATCGACTTCGCGGGCATCCGCTCCCCCAACCCCTTCTGGCTCGCCTCGGCGCCCCCCACCAACAGCGGCGCGCAGATCCACCGCGCCTTCGAGTACGGCTGGGGCGGCGCCGTCTGGAAGACCATCGGCGCACCCGTCCTGAACATCAGCAACCGCTACGGCAGCCTCACGCTGGGCGGGCGGCGCATGCTCGCCATCAACAACGTCGAACTGATCAGCGACCGCCCCCTCGACGTCAACCTGCGCGAGATCGCCGAGATCAAACGCCTCTGGCCCGACCGGGCCGTCATCGTGTCCGCCATGGTCGACGCCGACCCGCAGGCCTGGAAGGACATCGTCATGATGATCGAGGACACCGGCGCCGACGGCATCGAACTCAACTACGGCTGCCCGCAGGGCATGAGCGAACGCGGCATGGGCGCCGCCGTCGGCCAGGTGCCCGAGATGTGCCAGCTGAACACCCACTGGGTCACCAGCGTCACCAAACTGCCCGTCATCGTGAAACTCACGCCGAACATCACCCACATCGTCGACCCCGCCCACGCGGCCCTCGCCGGAGGCGCGCACGCCCTGAGCCTCATCAACACCATCAACTCCGTCACCCGCGTCGACCTCGACACCCTCCTCGTCTCGCCCAGCATCGGCGGACGCGGCACGCACGGCGGCTACGCCGGACCCGCCGTGAAACCCATCGCGCTGAACATGCTGACCGAACTCATGACCGATGAAGGCGTGCTGCGCAGCGGCGTGCCCATCAGCGGCATGGGCGGCATCGCCACCTGGCGCGACGCCGCCGAATTCCTCCTCCTCGGCGCCACCTCCCTGCAGGTCTGCACCGCCGCCATGCAGCACGGCTACCGCATCATCGAGGACCTCACCGACGGCCTCAGCAACTGGATGGACGACCACGGCTTCAAGACCATCGCTGACGTGACCGGAAAGTCACTGCCGCAGATGAGCACCTTCGGCGGCCTCGACCTCTCCCACCAGTCCGTCGCGCGCATCGACCAGAACAAATGCATCGGCTGCGACCTCTGCTACGCCGCCTGCAACGACACCGCCCACCAGTGCATCGATCTCGTCAGCCCCGACGGCGTCACCGTCGACCCCGGCTACGACATGAGAACCAACGGACGGCAGGTCGCCGACACCCGCCCCCGCCCCGTCGTCCGCGAAAACGACTGCGTCGGCTGCGCCCTGTGCGCCAACGTCTGCCCCGTCGACGGCTGCATCACCATGGTCACCGTCCCCAGCGGCCGCCAGAGCATCACCTGGGACGAACTGACCGCCCAGCGCCCCGAAATCGCCCAGAGCTGGGCCGCCATGCAGGCCTACCGCGAAGAAGTCGGCATCGAGATCCACTGAGGATGGGGCTCGACGCTGAAGTCCTGGCTATCGGTGCATTCCGTCGAGACCTTGTCGAATTTCTGGAATATCCCGCTGATTTCTACAGGAACACTCGTGATGGAGCGACGGTCATCGTGACGGTCTTTCAGGCTGTGACTTCGGATCTCAGCTACGAACTCGCCTCATATTTCGGAATTGATCCCTGGGACTTCAACCGCCACGTACTTGATCCGGAGAAGGTCGATGTTGATCGACTCAGAGGCTCTGAATTCTCCGACAGGGTCGAGATATTCCTGGCACTCAAGGCGTCTGGATTTACCTTCTACTACCTGCCCAACGGTTGAGACGACCACCATTAGGAGGCTGCATGACCCTACTGATTCAACACGGCGAGATTGTCACGGACGGGAAGCGTTTCAGGGCGGATGTGCTGATCGAAGGGGAGACCATCGCCCAGATCGGCGAGAACCTCCCGGTGCCCGAGGGGGCGACCGTGATCGACGCGAGCGGGAAGTTCGTCTTCCCCGGCTTCATCGACCCGCACGTTCATATCCACCTGCCGTTCATGGGGACGTTCGCGAAGGACACGCACGCGACCGGGTCGCAGGCGGCATTGATCGGCGGGACGACGACGTTCATCGAGATGCTCGCCCCGGCCGGCAGTGAGGACCTGATGGACGGCTGGCGCACCTGGACGGGCATGGCGGAAGGGAACAGCGCCTGCGATTACACCTTCCACATCGGCGTGACCCGCTGGGACGACCGGACCGAGGCGACGCTACGCGAACTGGTGGGGCAGGGCATGCGGTCTTTCAAGGTGTTCCTGGCGTACCGGGGAGCGTTCGGGATCGACGACGCGGCGCTGTACCGGGTGTGCCGTCTGGCGGCGGAACTGGGCGTGGTCGTCACCGCGCACTGCGAGAACGCCGATCTGGTCGCGGAATTGCAGCAGAAACTGATCGCGGAGGGCAAGACCGGCCCCGAGTGGCACGAGCCCAGCCGTCCGGAGAGCGTGGAGGCGGAGGGCACCGCGCACTTCGCGACGTTCGTGGAGATGACGGGCGCGCACGGGTACGTGGTGCACCTCAGCAACGCCCGCGCGCTGGAGGCGGCGCTGGACGCCCGCTCGCGCGGCGTGAACCTGGACGTGGAGGTCGTGATTCCGCACCTGACGCTCGACAGGACGTACGCGGAGCGGCCCGGCGTGGAGGGCGCGAAGTACGTCATGTCGCCCCCCCTACGCGAGAAGGGCAACCAGCCGAAACTCTGGGCGGCACTGGAACGTGGGGACATCGCCACGGTCGCCACCGACCACTGCCCCTTCGACGTCGAGCAGAAACGCATGGGCGACGGGAACTTCACCCTCATCCCGAACGGCATTCCGGCCATCGAGGACCGCGTGAACGTCCTGTACACGCAGGGCGTCAGCCGGGGCAACCTGAGTGTCGAGCGTTTCGTGGACGCCGCCAGCACCCGCGCCGCGCAGATCTTCGGCCTGTACCCCCGCAAGGGCACCGTCAGCGTCGGCAGTGACGCTGACCTCGTGATCTACGACCCCGCTTACCGGGGCACCATCAGCGCCAGGAGCAGCCACATGAACAACGACTACAGCGGCTACGAGGGCTGGGAGATCGACGGGCGGCCCGAGGTCGTCACCGTGCGCGGTCAGGTGGCCGTGCAGGGCGGCGAGTTCGTGGGCGACCCGGCGCGCGGGCAACTGCTCAGGCGGTAAGTGGGAAGTCGGAAGTGGTGAGTGGGTTCAGGCCTGTGCCTGCCCGGAGTTTCAAGGAGGAGACGTGACGTACACCAGCCCCAGCCCGCAGGCCAGCCCGGCACAGACCAGTCCGCCCCCGAACGAGCCGCCCATCGTGTCCATCCGCGACCTGCAGAAGGTCTTCCCGGTGCCCGGCGGGGAGACGGTCGCGCTGAAGGACGCCAACCTCAGCATCCAGAAAGGGGAGTTCATCAGCCTGATCGGCCCGAGCGGCTGCGGGAAGACCACCCTGCTGCGCCTGATGGCCGACCTGGAACAACCGACCGGCGGGGAGCTGCTCATCGCGGGCCGCCCCGCCGACGAGGCCCGCCGGGAGCGGCAGTACGGGTACGTGTTCCAGGCGCCTGCCCTGATGGAATGGCGCACGGTGCTGAAGAACGTGTTGCTGCCACTGGAGGTCATGAACGTGCCCGGCGACCGGGTCGCACGTGCGCGCGAGATGCTGAAGCTGGTCGGCCTGGAGAAGTTCGAGCGGAACTACCCCTGGCAGCTGTCCGGCGGGATGCAGCAGCGCGTGAGCATCGCCCGCGCGCTGGCGTTCGACCCGCCGCTGCTGTTCATGGACGAGCCCTTCGGCGCGCTGGACGAGATCACCCGCGAGCACCTGAACCTCGAACTGCTGCGGCTGTGGCGCGAGACCGGCAAGACCGTCATCTTCGTGACGCACTCCATTCCGGAAGCGGTGTTCCTGAGTACGCGCGTGGTCGTCATGACCGCCCGCCCGGGCCGCATCGAGGGCATCGTGGACATTGACCTGCCGCACCCGCGCAGCGACGACACCCGCGAGGACCCCCGCTTCTTCACGCTCGCCACCGAGATCCGTGAACTGCTGAAGAAGGGGCACGCGTGAACGGGGGGAGTGGGGAGTGGGCAGTGGGGAGTGGGTCGGGGCTTGTTTCCACTCACCACTCACCACTGACCACTGACTGGGAGAGGTTGTGACGGTCGCCCGGCCCTCCCGCATGGCGGGAATTGGCCCGATGCTGATCGTCGCGCTGATCGCGGCGGCGCTGTACTGGCCGTTGATGCTTGCCGCGAACGTCGGCCCGGCCGGGCGGACGCTGGCGAGCGGCGCGGAACTGGACTGCACGACCGCGCTGGCCTGCGCCTCTCAGTTGCGCAACCCGGTGGTGCCCGCCCCGGCGCAGCTCGCGCAGGGCTTCGTGCGCCTGAGTACGCCGGTCACGTCGCCGCTGGCGCTGCCGTACAACGTGGGCGTCACCGCCGGGGAGACGCTGCTGGGCCTGCTGCTCGCCACCGTGACCGGGATCGGGCTGGCGCTGCTGCTCGTCGCCAGTCGCGCGTTCGAGCGGGCCACCCTGCCGTGGCTGGTCGCGTCGCAGACCGTGCCGGTCGTGGCGATCGCGCCGATGCTGGCGGTGCTGCTCGGTCAGTACGGCGTGCAGGGCTTCCTGCCCAAGGCGATCATCGCGGCGTACATCGCGTTCTTCCCGGTCGCGGTCGGCATGAGCCGCGGGCTGCGCAGCGCCGATCCGTTGCACCTGGACCTGATGCGCACGTACCACGCTTCTTCCGCGCAGACGTACCGGTTGCTGCGCTTCCCGGCCAGCCTCCCGCACCTGTTCACAGCGCTGAAGGTGGCGGTCACGTCCGCGCTGGTGGGCAGTATCGTCGCGGAGATCAGCACCATCTCGTTCTCCGGGCTGGGCAAGATGCTCGCCGAGAACTCACGCGCCAGTGACACGGTCGCCCTGTGGGTGATCATGGGGTACGGCGCGGTGCTGGGCGTGACGCTGGTCGCCCTGGTGAACGCGCTGGAGAGGTGGGTGACGCCATGGAGCAGACGATGACCCCCGCGCGTACCCTCGCCGCCCGGCCCGGCGGAACGCTGCTCACCGCCGCCGCGCTGCTGATCGGCGTGGGAGGCCTGCTGCTCGTTGCGCTGACCCTGCCCGCCCCCGGCGAGGGCACGCCCCCGAACGCGCGGGCGTGGCTGGCGGGCATCCTCGTCCTGCTGGCCGTGGGGGCCGTGGGCGTGCGCGGCGTGGCGCAGGGCGAGTCCCGCGCCGCCCGCACGCTGCCCGCCGCGTTCACGCTCATGCTGGCCGTGCTGGGCACCGAGGCGCTGCTGCGCGCCTACGCCGTCCCCGCCGGACTGATCCCCACGCCGGGCCGCGTCCTGAGTGCCCTGTGGACCGCCCGCACCGTCCTGCTGCAGGACACGTACACCACCTTCGTGCTGGAGGCGCTGCTGGGCTTCGTGGCGGGCACCGTCCTGGGGCTGGCTCTGGCGCTGCTGGTCGTGCGGTTCCGCTTTCTGGAACGCGGGCTGCTGCCGTACGCGGCGCTGTTCTCCTCGATTCCCATCGTGGCCCTCGCGCCGGTCATCGTGAAAGCCGTCGGCCTGGACTGGCCCAGCAAGACGGTCGTCGTGGCCGTCACCGTCCTGTTCCCCGTCGTGGTGGGCGCCGTGCGCGGCCTCCAGAGCGCCTCGCGGCTGCACCTCGACCTGATGCACACCTACGCCGCCACGCCCGCGCAGACCTTCCGGGACGTCCGCGTGCCCGGCGCGCTGCCGTTCGTGTTCGGCGCCCTGAAAGTCGCCAGCACCCTGGCCCTGATCTCCGCCATCGTCGCCGAGTTCTTCGGCACGAACGGGCACGGCCTGGGGTTCCGCATCCAGATCGAGGTGGGCCGCTTCGGGCTGGACATCGTCTGGGCCGCCATCGTGCTCGCCAGCATTGCCGGAATCGCCTTCTTCGCGCTCGTCAGCGCCGCCGAGACGCGGCTGCTGCCCCGCCGCTCCTGACCCCCCCCGTTTCACCCGAACGTGCTCCCCACTCCCCGGAGGTTCCCATGAAACGCAGCACCCTGATCCTGGCCGCCCTGCTCCTGACCACCGCCTCCAGCGCCTCCGCGCAGAAACTCGTGCCCGTCAAGGTGCAGCTCAAGTGGTTCCCGCAGGCGCAGTTCGCGGGCTTCTTCGTCGCGCAGGCCAAGGGCTACTACAAGGCCGAGGGGCTGGATGTGCAGTTCCTCCCCACCGGCGACCAGAGCCCCATCCAGACCGTCGCCACCGGCACCGCCGACTTCGGCACCACCTGGATCACCGACCTCCTGACCGCCCGGCAGCAGGGCATCCCGGTCGTGCACATCGCGCAGCTGTTCCAGAAGAGCGGCTACACCCTCGTCGCCCTGAAAAGCAGCGGCATCAAGACCCCCGCCGACTTCAAGGGTAAACGCGTGGGCGTGTGGCCCAGCGGCAACGAGTACCCCGCCGTGGCCCTCCTGAAGAAGTACGGCCTGACGACCAGCCTCGACAGCAGTGTCAGCAATCCCAGCGTGCAGGCCGTCACGTATCCCTTCGACCCCAGCATCGTCTTCCCCGACAAGGTCGACCTGGTGTCCGCCATGACCTACAACGAGGTCGACCAGATCGTCGGCCTGGGCTACCCCCTCGACAAACTCCAGATTTTCAACGCCAGCGACTACGGCATCAACCTCCTCGAGGACCTCATGTTCACCACCGAACGCACCCTGGCGAACAAAAACTTCAAGGGCAGCGGCATGAGCGGCGAGGACATCGCCGCGAAACTCGTGCGCGCCACACTGAAAGGCTGGAACTACGCCGTGAAGAACCAGAAGGAAGCCGTGCAGACCGTCCTCGTGAACTGCGGGAACACCTGCAAGGGCAGCGGCACCCGCTCCAGCGCCGCCAGCCACCAGACCTGGCAGATGACCGAGGTCGCCAAGCTGTACAACGCCGGCCCCACCCTGAAGGGCCGCGCCGGGTACCTCGACCCCGCCACGTACAAGGCCAACGTCACGCTCCTCAAGAACCTCGGCATCCTGAAAGCCGACCCCAGCCCCGCCGCCGTCACGTACAAAGTCTGGGAAAAAGCCACCGGGAAGAAGTAGATGGTTGATGGTTGAAAGTTGATAAGTCACTGCCGGGTGATGATGCAATCATCACCCCGAGCGGAGCGAGAAGGCAAGAGGAGCTCTGGGCAGAAGTGGAGCGGGTTCGGGCGCTTTTCCCGGACACGTGTAACGGAAGCCCAGAGCTCCTAGAGGGTGGTTTTCCTTTCACCATCGACTTTCAACCCTCAACCGTCTCCGAAGGAGACTCATGCTTGATCCACAACGAACCATTGATGAACTGAAGGCCCTGCGTGAATTGACGGGCGACGAGCACGGGGCGCAGCGGGTGGCGTTCACGGACACCTGGGTCGCCGCCCGCGCGTTCCTGAAAGAAAGGCTGGACGCGCTGCCCGTCACGCAGCACATGGACGCCGCCGGGAACTGGTGGGCGACCCTGCCCGGCGAGAGCGACCGCGCCCTGCTGATCGGCGGGCACCTCGACTCGGTCCCGAACGGCGGGTGGCTGGACGGGTGCCTGAACGTCCTGGCGGGCCTGGAAGTCCTGCGGCGCGTGAACGAACAGTACGCCGGGCGGCCGCCCGTCACGCTGAAACTCGTGGACTGGGCCGACGAGGAAGGCGCCCGCTTCGGCCGCAGCCTGTACGGGTCCAGTGCCGCCGGGGGCCAGCTCGACGTGACCGAGATGCGCCGACTGAAAGACCGCGACGGCGTGAGCCTCGAAGACGCCCTGAGCCGCGTCGGCATCACCCTCGCGGACGCCCCGGACGCCCGCGCGGAACTGCAAGGCGCCGCCGCGTACCTCGAACTGCACATCGAGCAGGGTCCCGTCCTCGAAGGAATGGACCTGCCCCTCGGCGCGGTCCTCGGTACGGTCGGCGTCGAACGGCACACGATCACGTTCCACGGGCAGGCCGCGCACAGCGGCAGCACGCCCATGAACGTCCGCAAGGACGCCTTCCTCGCCGCCGGACGCTTCGGGCAGGCCATCTACGACATCGCCGCGCGGCACGGAGGCGTGTGCACCATCGGCAGCGTGAAGACCCTGCCGGGCATCGTCACCAGCGTCGTCGAAACCTGCGAACTCACCCTCGACCAGCGTCACCTCGACGCGGACAAGCTGGCCGCCATGTGGCAGGACGCGCAGGACGCCGCCACGCAGTTCGCGCAGGAGGCCGGCTGCACCGTCACCTTCGGCTCCCTCTGGAATATCGAACCCATCCCCTTCCACCCCATGCTCATCGACGCCGCCGAGGCCAGCATCCTGACCGTCACGCCTGCCGCGCACCGCCTCCCCAGCGGGCCGCTCCACGACGCCGCCGAGGTCGCCCGCGCGGGCGTCCCCACCGTCATGCTGTTCGTGCAGTCCCTGCGCGGCATCAGCCACAACAGGATCGAGGACACCCGCGAAGGCCACATCGCCCTGAGCGTGCAGGCCCTGGATGAACTCACCACCCGCACCATGGACTGGATTGCGAAAGGCATCTGACGTGAGACTCGGGCGAGGCCAGATCAGACACAGCCGAGCGGTCGCCCCCTCACCCTTCCGGCGCTCCGCGCCTCCCTCCCTCTCCCACAAGGGGAGAGGGCAAGATGGCGCACACTGAAGTCACCATGACCCCTGTTCGACTGGAGGATCCGATGTTGCCGACGCTGGCGGAACTGTTGACGCTTCCGGCGTTCGCGGGCGCGGAGGTCGTGAGCGGGCACGCGCACCTGACGCAGCCCGTCACGTGGGTGCACGTGTCGGAGGTCGCGGACGCCGCGCGCTTCCTGACGGGCGGGGAGCTGCTCCTCTCGACCGGGTCACTGCTGGCCCGGATGAACGACGGCGAGCTGGAGGGCTTCGTGGCGTCGCTGGCGCAGCGGGGCGCGCACGGGCTGGCGCTGGAACTCGTGCAGGTGTTCCGCGACGTGCCGCCCGCGCTGCTGGGCGCGTCGCGCCTGCACGGGCTGCCGCTCATCGTGTTCCGTTCCGAGGTGAGTTTCGCGGCGCTGACCCGCGCGGCGCACGCCCGCATCCTGAACCACGGCGGCCCGGCGCTGGACCCGAGCCTCGCGCCGCTGCTCGACGCGCTGGCCGAGACGGGCCGCAGCGTGGCGTTCCTGCGCGCGCAGCTGGGGCCGCTGCTGAACCTGCCTGCCCGGCCCCGCTCGACGCTGCTGGGCACGCTGGACGCGCTGCTGACCACGAACTTCAACATGGCCGAGACGGCCCGGCGCCTCGGTGTGCGCCGCCAGACGGTGTACTACCGCCTGGAGCAGCTGCGCGCCATGCTGCCCGACCTGGACGAACCCCGGCGGCAGCTGGGCCTGCATCTGGCGCTGGAGCTGACGCGCAGCGAGGCGGGCGAGGCCCTCAGCGCCGCCGAACGGACGTAGGCCGTGCGACTGGACAGACTGTCTCTTGCCGCTCCAGCACGCAAAAAACTACACTTCGGGTAACATTCGGTTTCCGCTTTTCTTTCTGAAGTCTGCGCCCTGCACACTGCCGGGTTCACCCTGTCATTTTTGGAGGTTCCGCCCATGCCCGACCCGCATCCCGACACGCACGACATCATCCAGGCGAACCGCGATCACACCCTGTTCTCGTGGAGCGTGCAGACCCAGACGAACCCCATCCACATGACCGGCGGGAAGGGCAGCCACTTCTATGACGGGGACGGGAACGCGTGGCTGGACTTTTCCAGTCAGCTCATCAACATCAACGTCGGGCATCAGCACCCGGCGGTGCTGGACGCCATCAAGGCGCAGGTGGACACCATGTGCTTCGCCGGGCCGAGCTTCGCCACGGACGTCCGCGCGCAGCTGGGGCAGAAACTGCGCGAGGTGACGGGCCTGGGCAAGAGCTTCTTCACGCTGGGCGGCAGCGAGGCGAACGAGAACGCCATGAAGATCGCCCGCCTGTACACCGGCCGGGACAAGATCATCACCCGCTACCGCAGCTACCACGGGGCGACGATGGGCAGCATGACCGCCAGCGGCGACCCCCGGCGCTGGCCGGTCGAGCCCGGCGTGCCCGGCATCGTGCGGGCCTTCGACCCGTACTGTTACCGCTGCCCGTTCGGGAAGACGCCGGACAGTTGCGGGCGCGAGTGCGTGAGCCACATCGAGGAGATCATCCAGATGGAAGGGCCGCACACCATCGCCGCGATCATGGTCGAGGGCATCACGGGCAGCAACGGCCTGCTCGTCCCGCCCGACGACTACTACCCCAAACTGCGCGCCCTGTGTGACAAGTACGGCATCCTCCTGATCGACGACGAGGTCATGAGCGGCTTCGGCCGCACCGGCACGTGGCTCGCCACGCAGCACTACGGCATCAAGCCCGACATCGTCACCTGCGCCAAGGGCCTGACCAGCGGGTACATGCCGCTGGGCGCGGTGGTCGTCAGCGACGCCATTGCCGAGTACTTCGAGACGCACTTCCTGGCGGGCGGCCTGACGTACAGCGGCCACCCCGTCTCGCTGGCCGCCGCCGTCGCCAACCTGAAGGTCTATGAGGACGAGGGCCTCTTCGAGCACACCCGTGAACTCGGCGAGTACCTCGGCCAGCGCCTGGAAGGCATGAAGGCGAAGTACGCCTGCGTGGGCGACGTGCGCTACAAGGGCCTGTTCAGCGTCTTGGAACTCGTGCGGGACAAGGCCACCAAGGAGCCGCTGGCCCCGTTCAACGGCACCTCGCCCGAGATGGGCCGCCTCGCCGCGCACCTGAAAAGCAAACACGTGTACGCGTACAGCCGCTTCAACTTCCTGTGGGTCTGCCCGCCCCTCGTCGTCACCCGCGAGGAACTCGACGAGGGCCTCGCCGCCTACGAGGAAGCCCTCGCCCTGGTCGATCAGATGATCGGCTCACCCGTCGCCGCCGACTGACGCTCTCCCTCCCCGCCTTGCCCTCCACAGGAGTTCCCCATGACTGACACGATGACCAAGCCCGCCCCCATCAACCACTGGCTGGGGGGCAAGTTGACGCCCGGCACGTCGGGCCGCAGCGCGAAGGTGTTCAACCCGGCGACCGGGGAGGTGCAGGGCCTCGTGGACCTCGCCAGTACCCAGGAGATCGACGCGGCCGTTCAGGCGGCCACGGCAGCTGCGCGGTCGTGGCGCACGGTGCCGCTGAGCCGCCGGGCGGAGATCATGTTCCGCTTCCGGGCGCTGCTGGACGCCCGCCGGGACGACCTGGCGCGCATCCTGACCCGCGAGCATGGCAAGGTTCATGCGGACGCGCTGGGGGAGATCGCGCGCGGCATCGAGAACGTGGATTTCGCGTGTGGCATTCCCAACCTCCTCAAGGGTGGGTATTCCGAGGGGGTGAGTACCGGCGTGGACGTGTACTCCATCCAGCAACCGCTGGGCGTGGTGGCGGGCATCACGCCGTTCAACTTCCCGGCGATGGTGCCGCTGTGGATGATCGCGAACGCGCTGGCGTGCGGGAATGCCTTCATCCTGAAACCCAGCGAGAAGGACCCCTCGGCCAGCCTGTTCATCGCGGAGTTGTTGCAGCAGGCGGGCCTGCCGGACGGCGTGTTCACGGTCATCCACGGGGACAAGGAGGCGGTGGACGCGCTGCTGGAGCACCCGGACATCGCGGCGGTCAGTTTCGTGGGCAGCACGCCGATCGCGCGGTACATCTACCAGAAGGGCACCGAGCACGGCAAACGCGTGCAGGCGCTGGGCGGCGCGAAGAACCACATGCTGGTCCTGCCGGACGCGGACGTGAACATGGCCGCCGACGCCGCCGTCAGCGCCGCGTACGGTTCGGCCGGGGAGCGCTGCATGGCGATCAGCGTGGTCCTGGCCGTCGGGGACGTGGGGGACGGGCTGGTGGACGCCATCGCGTCGCGCCTGCCTGCCCTGAAGGTCGGTCCCGGCAGTGACGCCGCGAACGAGATGGGGCCGCTGATCAGCCGCGAGCACCGCGACCGGGTCGCCGGGTACATCGGCAGCGCCGCCGATCAGGGCGCGACCGTCGTGGTGGACGGCCGGGCGCAGACCTTCGACGGGAACGGGTTCTTCCTGGGCGTGTCGCTGCTCGATCACGTCACGCCGGACATGGACGCCTACCGCGACGAGATCTTCGGGCCGGTCCTGTGCGTCGTGCGGGTGCCCACCTACGAGGCGGGCCTGAAACTCATCAACGACAACGAGTTCGGGAACGGCACCGCGATCTTCACGCGTGACGGCGGCGCGGCGCGGCAGTTCCAGTTCGACTGTCAGGTGGGCATGGTGGGCATCAACGTGCCGATTCCCGTGCCGGTCGCGTACTACTCGTTCGGCGGGTGGAAGGCCAGCCTGTTCGGGGACACGCACATGTACGGCCCGGACGGCATCAAGTTCTACACGCGTACCAAGGTCATCACGTCCCGCTGGCCCGACCCGGCGACCAGCCGCGTGGACCTGGGCTTCCCCCAGAACCGCTGACGCAGAACCGCTGATACGGAACCGCTGACGTAGAAGAGCGGTCAGGGCGGAAACGATCGGACAGCCGGAGCGGGCCGCGCAGAGTGATCTGTGCGGCCCGCCCGGCTGCTGCGTGACGGATATGGGCGGCCCGCAGGTGAGCGGGTGGGGCGGGTCTGCAAGAAAACTGCATGACCCGCCCCGTTACGCTGCCGGGCATACGCCGCTTTCGCTGTTGCCCGTGTTCAGCCGTGTCCGCCCCGCGCCGCGTACTATGGAGGTCTCTTCCGTGATCAAGTCCCGTTTCGTGCTGGCCGCGCTGGCCGTGGTGTCCCTGTCCGCGTGCCGTTCATCGGCGCCGGTGTTCACGGCCGTGCCGCCCGACCCGGCGCTGGCGGTTCCGGGGCCGGTCGTGCTGACGGTCGTGAACGCGCAGGGCAGGCAGACGACGTTCACGCGCGCCGGACTGGCGGCGCTGGGACTGGTGACGTTCACCACGCCCGACCCGTCCCGCAAGAATGAGGCGCACACCTACGTGGGACCGCTGCTGAGCCGCGCGCTGGAGGCCAGTGGCGTGCAGAGCGACGCGACGCTGCACCTCGTGGCGCACGACCGGTACACCTTCGACCTGAAACTGGCCGCGCTGAAGGACGTGCCGATCATCATGGCCCTGAAGGGCGACGGGCAGACGCTGGAATTACGGGATTTCGGGCCGGTGTACCTGACGCTGCCGTACCACGCGGTGAAACTGGACCCGAACCTGTACAACGGCGCGTGGGTGTGGCAACTCATGAGAATCGAGGAGCGCCCGGCGGCCCCATGACCGGCGTGCCACGATCCTGCGGCGCTGCGGCGCGCGGCGTGCCGTGATACGGATTCCGTTTATTTCGTTGACAACCCGGGAGGGCGCCGGGTTGCCAACTCCACGTCCGGAATCCGTTTCTCTCCTCCTCGCATCCGCTCGGATTGAACGGGCTTTGCAGCCCATTCAATCGGAGTCCGTATGACACGCCGCGCGCCCCCGCTGCTGCGCGGCTGGCGGCCCCGGCTGACGCTGGCGGCGCTGGCCGTGCTGACCCTCCTGACCCTGATGACGCTGGCCCTGACGTTCTCACGCCTGAACAACGTGGCGAACCTGGCGAGCGTGTCCATCACGGGCTGGACGTACTCGGAGTTCACGCGGCAGACGGCCGAGACGCGCCTGCTGGTCAGTCAGGGCGCGCGGCCCGCCGACCTCGCGGTTCCGCTGGCGATCCTGCAGTCCAAGGCGGTGATCGTCACCGGGGAACCCCTGACGGGCGAACTGCCGCCCACGCCGCGCCGGGCGTTGCTGCGCGCCGCGCAGGCCGTGCAGGACCTCACGCCGGACGCCCTGCGGACCCCGGCCGGGCAGGCGACCCTGGCGGCCGTGATGGACGGCGCGCTGGAAGGCTACACCGGGGCCGTGGCGACCCTGGGCCTCAAACGCAGCCGCATCGCCTCGGACCTGCGCGCCGCCGAGTGGGCGCTGGGCATCCTGGCGGTCCTGCTGGCCGTCATGAGTGCCGTGGCCGTGCGGCAACTCCTGACCGGCACGCTTCACGCCCTGAAGACCGAGGTGGCCCGCAGCGAGGAGGCCGAGGCGGCCCGCGCGCAACTGGAACGCGCCGCGGCGGAACTGCGCGCCGCCGAAACGAACCTGCAACGCGAACGGGATTTCGCGTTGCAGGTCATGGGCGCCATGGGGGAGGGCCTGTACGTGACCGGCCCGGACGACCGCTTCGAGTACGTGAACCCCACCCTGGCCCGCACGCTGGGACGCAGCGCCGCCGAACTGGTCGGCCAGCCGGTCGGAGCGCCACTGAGCGGCGCGCCTCTGAGTGGGGCGGTGGGCGCCGAGCGCGTGACGGCGGAACTGCCGCTGCCGCTGCCGGACGGGCGGGTCATGCCGACCCTGCTGACCCGCGTGCCGCGCGGCGGGGGCGGCAGCATCTCGGTCATCACGGACCTGACCGACATCAAGCAGGCCGAGGCGCGCCTGCGGAACCTGTACGAGGTCACGACCGACCCGGACGACGACCTGCCGGGCACGCTGGAGCGGCTGCTCCGGGTGGGCCGCGAGGCTTTCCGGGGCGCGCAGGGCGCGTACGTACGCTGGAACGCGCACGGGCCGTTCGTGCAGGCCAGCGTGGGCGACGTGCCGGACCCGGCGGGCCTGCTGCGCTGCGGTGAGCAGGCCCGGCAGGTGGGCGGCGCGTGCCGCAGTGACGACGCGCTGGCCGTGCCGGTCATGGCGGGCGGCGACCTGCACGGCGCGCTGGTGTTCCACCGGGCGCCGGGCGCCCCGCCGTTCGGGCGTCCGGACGAGGATTTCGCGAACCTGATCGGGCAGTGGCTGGAGCAGGCGGCCGAGCGGTTGCGCGCCCACGAACTGCTGCGCGTCAGCGAGGAACGCAACATGGCGATCATCCGTTCGTCGCTGGACGCCATCATCACCACGGACCGCTGGGGCGTCATCAGCGAGTTCAACCCGGCCGCCGAGAGCATCTTCGGATTCACGCGCGAGCAGGCGCGCGGGCAGGTCATGGCGGACCTGATCGTGCCGCCCCACCTGCGCGCCGGGCACGTGGCAGGCCTGGAACGCCTGCGCGGGGGCGGCGCGACCCGCATTGCGGGCAAACGCCTGGAACTCACGGCCTGCCGCGCCGACGGCGAGGAATTCCCGGTGGAACTGTCGGTGGTGCCGCTGCCCACCACGCCCGTCATGTACGCCGGGTTCGTGCGGGACATCACGGAACGCCGCGCCGCCGAGGAACGCCTGCGCGAGCGGACCACGCAACTGAACTCCGTGTTCAACGTCTCGCCCGACGGTTTCGTGACGTTCAGTCAGGCGGGCGTGATCGTGGACGTCAACCCGGCCTTCCTGGACCTGACCGGCACCACCCACGCCGACCTGCTGGGCCTGCGTGAACAGCCGTTCGAGGCGCTGCTGGCCCGCATCTGCGACCCGCTGCGCGCCGGGGGCGAGCTGCTGCACCTGAGCCGCCCGGCCCGGCGCGTCCTGAAACGCACGACCCGCGCCATGGAAACCGACTCGGGCCGCACGCTGGGGCGGGTCATGTACTTCCGTGACATCACGCACGAGGCCGAGATCAGCTCCATGAAAAGCGAGTTCATGAGCACCGCCGCGCACGAACTGCGCACCCCCATGACGTCCATCTACGGGTTCGCGGAACTGCTGCTGACCCGGCAACTGGACCCCGACACCACCCGCGACCTGCTGGACACCATCTACCGGCAGGCCGGGAGGTTGATCCTGCTGCTGACCGAACTGCTGGACCTCGCGCGGATCGAGGCGCGCGCCGGGAAGGACTTCGTGATCGCCCGGCAGGACCTCGCGCCGCTGATCCGCAGCGCCGCCCAGGCGTTCGCGCCGCCCGGCGAGAGCGGCCGCCTGACCCTGAACCTGCCGCTCCTGCCGCCCGTCCCGGTGGACGGCGGGAAGGTGCACCAGGCGCTGGGGAACGTCATCTCGAACGCCTTCAAGTACGCGCCGGGCGGCGAGGTGCGCATCGACGCTGCCCCGGACCCGGCAGGTACCGGCTGCGTGCTGGTCACCGTGACCGACAGCGGCATCGGCATGACCCGCGAGCAGGCCGCCCGCGCCTTCGAACGCTTCTACCGCGCCGATCACTCGGGCAGCATTCCGGGCACCGGACTGGGCCTGAGTCTCGTTCAGGAGATCATGAACTGCCACGGCGGGAGCGTGTCCCTGGCCAGCGAACCCGGCCAGGGAACGGCCGTGACCCTGCGGTTCCCGCTGAGTGTCCACCCGCCACCAGACTGAGCGTTGCAGGCCGGGCAGTGGGACGCGCGCCGCCCGTTTCCGCTGCTGCACACGTCACCGATCCGCACCCGCCGCACGAGGAACCCCACATGACCGAACTTCCGATAACGCCCGATCCGACCGCCTCCCGCCAGCCCCCGGTCATCCTGATCGTCGAGGATCACGCCGACCTGCGCAAACTGATCCGCCTGACGTTCCTGGGCACCGACTACCGCCTGCACGAGGCGTCCAGCGGCGACGAGGCCATGGCCCGCATCCCGGAACTGCGCCCGGACCTCGTGATTCTGGACGTCATGATGCCCGGCACCCTGAACGGCTATCAGGTGTGCCGCCGCGTCAAGGACGACCCGGCGCTGCGGCACACCTGCGTGATGCTGGTCACGGCCCGCGCGCAACTCGACGACATCGAGCAGGGCCGTCAGGCAGGCGCGGACCATTACCTGATCAAGCCGTTCAGTCCGATGGAACTGCTCGAACAGGTGGGCGGCATCCTGGGCAGTTGACCCGCAGCCCCGGTGCATTCCGGGTGGAGGGCGAAACAGACGGAGTCCGTATCAGGCGCTGCGGGCGTCGCCCTGGCGGTGCGGCACGCTGAACTGCACGGTCGTGCCGCCCCCGTCGGTTGCCGACAGCCAGATGGTCCCGCCGCGCCCCTCGACGATCTTGCGGCACAGCGCCAGCCCGATTCCGTTCCCGGCGTAGTGGTCGCGGGTGTGCAGCCGCTGGAAGATCACGAACACCCGCTCGTGGTACTCGGGGTCGATGCCGATGCCGTTGTCGGTCACCGTGAAGGTCCAGCTGTCCGCGCCGGGCTGCGCCTGCACCTGCACGGTGGGGGGCCGGTCGGGGCGGCGGAACTTCAGGGCGTTGCCGATCAGGTTCTGGAACAGTTGCGTGAACTGCGTGGCGTCCACCATCAGGTTCGGGAGCGGGCCGACCTGCACGGTCCCGCCGGTCTCGTGGATCAGCGCCTGCAACTGTGTGGTGACGTGCCCGACCAGGGTGTTCAGGTCCGTGCGGGTGGGCACGCTGGGCTGGGTGTTCAGGCGGCTGACGGCCAGCACGTCCTCGATCAGGGTGGACATGCGCTGCGCGCCCGCCACGGTGATGTCGATGTACCGCCGGGCCCGGTCGTCCAGTTGCGGCCCGTAGCGGCTCTGAAGCAGTTGCGTGAAGGAACTGATGGTCCGCAGCGGTTCTTTCAGGTCGTGGCTGGCGACGTACGCGAACTGCTCGAGTTCCCGGTTGCTGCGTTCCAGCGCGGCCGTGCGGGTCTGCACGCGCGCCTCGAGGGTCTGGCGGTGCTCGCGGTCCGCCTCGAACAGCGCCGAGCGGGTCAGGGTGTGCGAGAGCATCTGCGCCAGCGTCAGCAGCAGCGTGCGGGTGTCGTCGCTGTGCTCGGCGTCCTGCGGCGGCCTGAAGGCCAGCACGCCCAGCAGGGTGCCGGTGTCCGGGGCGGGTGCCTGCTGGTCGGATGTCTGCGGGCCGTGTGCCTGCGGGTCGGCCGTCTCGCGTGGCCGGGTCAGGGTCAGGGTCGTCCAGTCTGCGCCGCACGCGCCGATCTGTTCGGGCTGCACGGCCAGTTGCAGTCCGGCCCGCAGGGCGGCCGCGCCGGGCAGGTCGTCCGGGCTGCCCACCGGGCCGTCCGCGCCGGTCAGCAGCCATTCCCCGGCGTTCACCGGGTCCGGCGTGGCCAGCACGACCAGCGGGCTGCGCACCAGCGCCTGCGACACCCGCACGATGGCGCGCAGGACGTCCTGGCGTTCCCGGACGGTGTTCAGGGTGGTCGCGGCGTCGTACAGGCCCTGCATGCGCCGCGAGTACCGCTGCTCGCGGGCCTCGGCCTCGCGGCGGGCCGTGACGTCGTACAGGTACATGGTCAGTCCGGTGCGCGACGGGTACAGCCGCGCGTGCAGCCAGGTGCCCCGCTCCGGCAGGTGCAGTTCGGCGGTCGTCATCTCGCCCCCCTGCCGGGCGCGTTCGATGGCCGCCGTGAAGTCCGGGTCGGCGTGCCAGGGGGGCGGCGCGCGGCGCAGGTGGTCCAGGTCGGCGCCCAGCAGCACCTCGGCCGCGCCGTTGAGTTCCATGACCTGCCCGCGTTCGTCCAGCGTGACGAACCCGTCCGTGATGGACCCCAGGATCGCGGCCGTGCGCGCCTGCGAGCGCCGCAGGTCACGTGCCAGGGCGTGGGTGTGCAGGGCGCGCAGCAGCGTCTGCCGCAGCAGGTCGGCACTCAGGCGGCCCTTCACGAGGTAGTCCTGCGCTCCGGCACGCATGGCCTGCACGGCCACCTGCTCGTCGCCCACGCCGGTCAGCATGATCACCGCGCAGTCCGGGCGGGCCTCGTGCAGGAATTCCAGGCCGGTCATGTCCGGCAACTGGTAGTCCAGCAGGATCACGTCCGGGGTGCCGTGTTGCAGGGCGTCCAGCGCGTCGTCACCCAGCGCGGCGGCCTGCGTGTGCACCTCACGTTCCGGCCAGTGGCGCAGCAGGTGCCGGTACGTCTCGGTGTCCTCGGGGCTGTCGTCCACGATCAGCACGCGCAGCGGCGGCAGCGTGGGCGGCCCGGCCTGCAGTTCAGTGTCAGGGTGCGGCCCGTTCAAGTGGACTCCACGGGCTCTGGCAGTTGCGCCAGGCCCAGCCAGAAGTCCAGCGTGACCCGCAACTGCTCGGTGTACTGCGTGAAGTTCACGGGCTTGAGCAGGTAGGCGTTGGCGCCCAGGTCGTAGCAGGTGTTCACGTCGCGTTCGCTGGCCGACGTGGACAGGATCACGACCGGCAGGGGCCGCAGGAACGGCGTGCTGCGAATGAAGGCCAGCACCTCGCGGCCGTCGGTGCCGGGCATGTTCAGGTCCAGCAGCACCAGTTTCGGCCAGGGGCGCGCGCGGTCCGACAGGCGGTCCAGGGCGTCGTCGCCGTCGGTGCAGCGCTCCAGCAGGTCGCTGCGGCCCAGTTTCTGCATGGCCCACAGGGTCGCCTGGTAGTCCTCGTCGCTGTCCTCGACGACCAGGACGGGGCTCAGTGACACCTCAGGCCTCCAGCGTGAAGTAGAACACGCTGCCCTGACCGTACTCGCTGCTGACCCAGATCTGCCCGCCGTGCCGTTCCACGATCTTGCGGACGATGGTCAGGCCCGCGCCGGTCCCGCCGCCGAACTGGTCGCGGGCGTGCAGGCGTTTGAAGATCCGGAAGATGTTCTCGAAGTGCTTCTCGCGGATGCCGATACCGTTGTCGCGCACGAACAGCACGTGCGCCTGCGCCGGAACGCCGTCCGGCACGCGCAGGTCCGGGTGCTGGGCGCGTTCGCCCGCGCGGACCGCGCCGACCTGCACCTGCGGCTGCGCCTTGTCGTTGTACTTCATGGCGTTGGTGATCAGGTTGCTCAGCACCTCGCCCACCCGCACGCGGTCGATGGTCAGGGTCGGCAGGTCCGGCTGCACCTGCACCTGCACGTTCAGTTGCTCCAGGCGCGGCGCGATGACTTCCAGCACGTCCACGAGCAGGTCGTTCAGGTCGGTGGGCCGGAAACTCAGGTCCACGCGGCCCACCCGCGAGTACAGCAGCAGCGAGTCGATCAGGTCGTCCATGCGCTGCGTGAGCCGCACCAGCGTCCTCAGTTTCGCCGCGCCGTCCTCGTCGAGCTGCTGCTCGTACGTTTCGAGCAGGAACGCCGAGTAGTTGTGCAGGCCGCGCAGCGGTTCTTTCAGGTCGTGGCTGGCGATGTACGCGAAGGCGTCCAGGTCGGCGTTACTGCGTTCCAGGTCGGCGTTGCTGCGTTCCAGGTGCTCGTTCAGGCGACCGAGTTCCTCCACGCGGCGCAGCACGACCGCCATGATCGCCCGGCGCAGCGCCCGCGCGGCCACCAGTTCCTCGGACTGCCACACGGCGCTGCGGCCCCGCACGGTCTGCTGCCACGCCGCGAACGACTGGCGCGGCGTGAGGCGTTCCGTGCCGTCCTCGCTGACCTCCACGGGTTTGTTCGGGTCGCCGCCCCAGGTGACGGTCTGCAACTCCTCGGGCCGGAACCACATCACGTAATCGTGGCGGCTGCGCGAGAGTTTCACGGCCAGCAGCCCACTGGCCCGCGCCGCGTACGCCTGCGCCGGGGCGTGCAGTTCACCCAGCGACTGCGTGTGCAGGATGTCCACTTCCGCCTGCGTGTCCAGCCACGCGCCCAGTTCCATGACCTGCGTGCGTGACGGCGTGGCGCCCAGCAGGACCACCTCGCCGTCCAGGCACACGGCCGCGCCCGGCGCGTCGATGAAGTGCAGCAGGTTCATGCCGCTGCCCACCAGCGCCTCGAGCAGGTCGCTCTCCTCGGCCATGCGTTCGACCAGTTGCGTCTGCGCGGTCTTCAGTTGCAGCTGGTAGGACTGGTCGCGCTGCTCCTGGCGGGCACTGATCTGCACGCTGGCCACCTGCCCCAGCAGTTCGCAGGCGGACCGCACGTCGTACGGCAGGTGCCGGGGCGAGTTGTGATGACAGGCGATCAGGCCCCACAGCGCCCCGCCGCGCACCAGACTGATGCTCATGGAGGCGTGCACGCCCATGTTCTTCAGGTACTGCAGGTGAATGGGGGAGACGCTGCGCAGCACGCAGTAACTCATGTCCAGCGGTGTGGTCATGTCGTCCGGGACGCCCTCGCCCTGGCGCGCGAACATCGGGACCGGGTCGTACGTGACGTCCGCGATGATGCGCAGCATGTTCTGCACGTACAGCGCCCGCGCCTGCTGCGGAATGTCCGACGCCGGGTACCGCAGCCCCAGGTACGGGGTCATGTCCTCACGGACGTTCTCCGCGATGACCGTGCCGGTGCCGTCCTCGGCGAACTGGTAGACCATCACGCGGTCGAAGCCGGTCAGGCGGCGCACCTCCTCGGCCGCCGCGACCGCGAACTCACCCAGGTCCAGCGTGGCGTTCAGGCGCGCCACGGACCGCTTGACCTGACTGTAACTGTCCACCGGGGGGCGGCCCGCCCGCGCCGTCTCGAATTCCAGGATCAGCTGCTCGCCGCGCCGGTGTGCGATCAGGTCGAACAGGCCCCGCCCGCACACCGGGGTGCTCAGCAGGTACAGCGGGTTGTCGCGCAGCGGTTCGCTGTCCAGCGCCGCCCGCACCCGCGAGAGCGTCGGCGGGTCCAGCAGGACCTCCAGGCCACCGCTCAGCACGTCGTTCACGCTCAGCCCGAAGTGCGCCCCGGTGTTCCCGCTGACCTGCACCGCCACGTCGCCGCGCAGCACCAGCAGCACCCCGTGCGGCTGCACCGCGCCGGGAATGTGGATCGGTTCGCGGTCGCAGTTGGTCAGGTCCACCGGTTCGCCCAGCCGCGCCACCTGCACGGCCAGCGCGGGTGGCGCGGCGCCGGGCGCCTGATCGTCGTGGCCGGTCACAGTGCCCCCCCGACCTGACCGGGCCGCGCGGACGGCTGCCCTGCGGGGACCGCCGCGCCGGGCGTGATGAACAGCGCGAAGGTCCGCCCGGCCGCCTGCACCGCCCGCTCCGCGAATCCCTGCGGGTCCGGGTCGGCCGCGCCGCGCGCCTCGAGCGCCGCGCCGAACGCCTTCCAGCGCGGCCCGACCAGCTCGCCGTAACTGCCGTAGAACGCCGCGCCCCCGTTCCCCAGGTCCAGGGCCGTGTGCAGGTGGCGGCGCAGCAGTTGGCCGCCCAGCGTGGCGCCCTCCAGCACGTACGCCGCGCCCCAGGCGTCCGCCTCTGCGTGCAGGAAGTCCAGCGCGTCCGGGTGCAGCGCACGGTCCGGCAGTGGGCTGCCCAGGTCCCGCAGGTCGCGTTCCAGCAGCGGGCGTTTCAGGCGTGCCGGCCAGTCCAACGCCGCCCGGTTCGCCGGGCCCAGCAGCGCCCCCAGCCGGTCCTCGAGCGGCACGTACAGCGTCCACATGTGCCGCAGCACCCGCACGTACTCCCCGCGCGTCAGGAGCGGGTCCATCAGGTTCAGACTGGCCTCCGCCTGCTCGTGCTGCACGCGGGTGCGGGTTTTCAGTTGCGGCAGAATCACCCCTCTGTTGTATCAGACGGGCGCCCGCGCGCATGTGAACAGACCGGCGCGGCCCGCGCCTGCCCGCGCCGAACATGAAGGGATTCCCCGCCCCGGCACGCCGCGCCTGCCAGCGTTCCGGCCGGTGCCGGGCAGTATGCTGCGGGCCGTATGACGGCGTTCACCTCCTCCCTGTTCGAACGCTGGCAGGAGGTCACCAGCGCGCTGGCCGCCGCCAGCACCCCCGCCCAGGTCCGCGACGCCCTGCGCGGGCTCGGCGCGCACGTGGAACTGCACCTCGGCGAGACGCCGGACCCGGCCATCCCGCCCTTCCCGGACGGCGAGACCGTGGACGTCACGTTCAGCGGCCCGGCGGGCCTGCACAGCGCCGCCCTGAGCGCGGCCCTGCACTTCCCGCCGGGCGCCGCCCTGACCGAACAGGACCGCGCCCTGCTGCGCGCCACCGGGCCGCTGATCAGCGCCGCCCTGACCCGCACGCCCCGGCTGGGCGGCAGCCTGAGGGGCCAGGACCGCGAGACCGTCCTGCGCGCCTTCATGACCCTGACCGAGCAACTGGGCGCGGACCTGGAACCCGACGCACTGATCCGCAGCGCCGAACAGGGCGTGCGCCGCCTGATGCCCGGCGTGACCGTCACGTACCTGGAACGCCGCGCAGACACCTGGAGCGTGAGCTTCCTGTCCGGCGACGCCCACCCGGACATCCTGGCCCCCGACCAGCCGGGCCAGCCGTCCCTGTCCCCGGCCTTCCTGGACGCCACCCGCAGCGGCCTGCCGGTCTTCGTGGACCACTGGAACGCCGCCGAGCAGCACCTGCCCAGCACCCGCGCCTACCGCGCCGTGGCCCTTCAGGCCTTCCACCGCGACGGGCAGCTGGTCGGCCTGATCGGCGTGGGCACCACCAGCCACGACACCTGGACGGCGCTGGAACGCGGGATCTTCGCCGCCGCCTGCCGCAGCCTGCACCTGGCCCTGAGCCGCGCGTGGCACGTGCAGCAACTCGCGGAGGAACGCGCCGCGCTGGCCGCGTTCGTGCGCTTCGAGGAGCAGGCCATGAACAGCCGCGACCCCTCCGAACTGGCCGGGCGGGCCGCCGAGGTGCTGGGCGCCACCCTGCGCGGCGTGAGCGTCGGGTACTTCGCGGCGCGCGGCGACCAGTGGATGCCGGTCGCGCTGCCCCCCGACATGCCCGCAGGCATGCTGAGCGAACTCCGGGTCGGCGTCAGCCTGGACGCCACCAGTTCCCGCAGCCTGCTCGAAACCCGCGCCCCGCTGTTCCTGCCGGACTGGCAGGCGCAGGGCGACGGGTTCAGCAGCAACCACGGGTACCGCGCGCTGGCCCTGTACCCCATGTTCAGCGGTGCGCGCCCGTTCGGGCTGCTGGTCATGGCGCGCCGCCTGGGCACCGACTGGAACGAGCGGGAACGCAGCGTGTTCCTCGCGGTGGGCCGCAGCCTCAGCATGGCCCTGGACCGCAGCGCGAACGCCGAACTGCTGCGCGAACAGAACGCCGCGCTGCACGCCCAGACCCGCTCGCTGGAAGCCTTCGCGCAGCTCAGCGCCGACCTGGGCGCCCAGGAAGACCGCTACGGCCTGATCCGCCGTGCGCAGGAGGTCGCGCTGTCCCTGCTGGACGACGGGTTTGCGGTGTACTACGAACCCGAGGGCGGCAGGTGGCGACTGCGCGCCCAGGTCGGCGACCTGCGCGACCCGGCGTTGCAGGCCGCCGTGGACGCCGGACTGGACTTCGAGCGCACCCTGAACCTGATCACCCCCTGGCGCAGCGGCGAACCCTACTATCAGGACACCTACGACACCAGCACCGATGGTCTGCCCGAAACCCGGCAGGTCGTGGGCGCCTCCGCCTGCCTGCCCGTGACACTGCGCGGAGAGCCCATCGGCGTGTTCTGCATCGGGCAGTTCAACGCCCGCCACTGGAGTCAGGCGGACCGCTCGCTGCTCAGCAGCGTCACGCAGAGCCTCTCGCTGGCGCTGGACCGCGCCCGCAGCGTCACGGACCTGCGGCACTACAGCGCCAAACTGGAACGCAGCAACGCCGCCATGCACGCCGCGAACGAGGAACTCGAGGCGTTCGCGTACTCGGTCAGTCACGACCTGCGCGCCCCGGTGCGGCACATCGCGGGCTTCACGGACCTGCTGCGCAAGGCGCTCGGCAGCGAACTCGACACGAACGCCAAGGCCAGCCGCGCCCTGAACGTCATCTCCGACTCGGCCGCGCACATGAACGACCTGATCGACGCCATGCTGAACCTCTCGCGCACCGCCCGCCAGGAACTGCGGCTGGGCGACGTGAACCTCGCGGCGCTGGCGGCCGACGTGCAGCGCGACCTGACCCCCGACCTGCACGGCCGCAGCGTCGAGTGGCAGATCGGGCCGCTCCCGACCGTCAAGGGCGACCCGGCCCTGCTGCGACAGGTGCTGTCGAACCTGATGGGGAACGCCGTGAAGTACACCTCCCGGCGCGACCACGCCCGCATCGAACTGTGGGCCGAGCCGCAGGGCGACCAGTGGGCCGTTCACGTCCGCGACAACGGCGTGGGTTTCGACAGCCGCTACGCGCACAAGCTGTTCGGCGTGTTCCAGCGCCTGCACCGCCCCGAGGAGTTCGGCGGGACCGGCGTGGGCCTCGCCAACGTGCGCCGCATCCTGACCCGCCACGGCGGCAGCTGGTCCGCCACGGGAGAACCCGACCAGGGCGCGACCTTCACGTTCACGCTGCCCGCCAGCGGGCCGGTCCCGACCCCGCAGACCTGAAGCCCGCGCGGCGCGACCACCTGCCGGACCACCGGGACGCCCCCGCGTGTTCGGCGCTAGACTGCGGGCGTTTCCCACTCCTGCACCGCCCCGCTTCCCGACTGGAGGACGCCCGTGTCCGACCTGCCTGCCGATGCCCTGCCCGCCGACACTCTGCCTGCCGACGCTGCTGCCCCCACCCTCTACCAGCCGGACCGCGAGGCGATGCCCCTGGAGGCTCTGCGCGCCCTGCAACTGACGCAGCTTCAGCAGATGCTGGCCCTTCAGGACGCGCGGGTGCCCGCGTACCGGGAGCGGTTCGCGCGGGCGGGCCTGGCGCCCGGCGACCTGCGCAGCCTGGACGACCTGCGGGCCTTCCCGTTCACCCGCAAGAGCGACCTGCGTGACCACTACCCGCTGGGCCTGTGCGCCGCGCCCCGCGCCGACCTGCGCCGCATTCACGCCAGTAGCGGCACCAGCGGTAAACCCACCGTCGTGGCGTACGACGCGCACGACCTGAACGTCTTCGCCGAGGTCGTGGCGCGCAGCCTGCACGCGGCGGGCGCGCGGCCCGGCATGACCTTCCACAATGCCTACGGGTACGGGCTGTTCACGGGCGGCCTGGGCACCCACGCCGGGGCCGAGCGGCTGGGCCTGTGCACCGTCCCGGTCTCGGGCGGCGGCACCGAACGGCAACTGGACCTGCTGCTGGACCTGCAACCCGAGGTGATCGCCTGCACGCCCAGTTACGCGCTCGTGCTGGCCGAGGGACTGGAGCGGCGGGGCGTCCTTCCCGGTGACCTCGCGCTGCGTTACGCGGTGCTGGGCGCGGAACCCTGGGCGGAAAAGACCCGCCGGGCCGTGCAGGAACGCCTGGGCGTGCGCGCCACGAACATCTACGGCCTGTCCGAGATCATCGGCCCCGGCGTCAGCAACGAGGACGTGCGCGAACAGAGCGGCAGTTACGTCTGGGAGGATCACTTCTACCCCGAGATCGTGGACCCCCAGACCGGCGAGCCGCTGCCGGACGGCGAGTGGGGCGTGCTGATCCTGACCTCCATGACCCGCACGGCCCTGCCGCTGCTGCGCTACTGGACCGGCGACATCACGCGCCTGCTGCCCGGCCCGAACGGCACGGGACGCACCCTGCGCCGCATGGACGCCGTGCGGGGCCGCAGCGACGACCTGATCATCCTGCGCGGCGTGAACGTGTACCCGGCGCAACTGGAGGACGCGCTGCTGCGCCTGGGGCAGACCAGCCCGCACTACCACGTCACCCTGACCCGCAGCGGCCTGATGGACGAACTGACCCTGCACCTCGAGGTGGCGGCCCCCGCCGTGTCGGCCGCCGCGCTGGCCGCCGAGGTCGAGCGGCAGGTCAAGGCGCAGGTGGGCGTGACCGTCCGCTGCCAGCCCTGCGAGCCCGGCAGCCTGCCGCGCAGCGAGGGCGGCAAGCTGCGCCGCGTGACCGACCTGCGCCAGCCACGCTGACGGCCCGGATCAGGCGCGGCTGAGGTCGCGGTCCGTGCGGGCGGGCGTCCCGACGTGGTTCAGGGCGCTCAGCACGTCGTCGATCAGGTCGGCGGGGTCCTCGATGCCCACGCTCAGGCGGACCAGTCCGGGCGTCACGCCCTGGCGCAGCAGCGCCTCGTCGCCCAGCAGGTGGTGCGTGGTGCTGCCCGGATGGCACGACAGGCTCTCCACGTCGCCCAGACTGACCGCCTGCGTGAACAGGCGCAGGGTGTTCAGGAACGTGAACGCGGCCGCCTGACTGCCCAGGTCCAGGCTCAGCAGGCCCCCGAAGGCGCGCATCTGGCGGCGGGCGACCTCGTGCCCCGGGTGGCGGCCCAGGCCGGGGTAGTGCAGGGCGTGCAGGGCCGGGTGGCCGTCCAGCGCGGCGGTCAGTTCGGCGGCCCCGGCGCAGTGGGCGTCCATGCGCAGCGGCAGGGTCTTCAGGCCGCGCAGGAACAGGAACGCCTCGGTGGGTCCCAGGGACGCGCCCACGTGCCGCAGGCCCACGCCGCGCACCTCGGCCAGCAGGTCCGCCGGGCCAGTCAGGACGCCGCCGATGGCGTCGCCGTGCCCGCCGAGGTACTTGGTGGCGCTGTGCATGACGAGGTCCACGCCGTGCTCGGCCGGGCGGGTCAGGTAGGGGCTGCTGAAGGTGTTGTCCGCGACGCTCAGGGCGCCGCACGCGCGGGCCATGCGTGACACGCGCGCGAGGTCCACGATGTTCAGGGCGGGGTTGGTGGGGGTTTCCACCCAGATCAGGCGGGTGCGGGGGCCGCACAGGGCCTCGGCGGCGGTCTCGTCGGCGGCCTCGTGGACGGTCACGCCGAATTTCGCGGCGACCTCGGTCAGGAACCCGGTCGTGCCGCCGTACAGCGGCGCGATGAAGATGACCTCGTCGCCGGGGTTCAGCAGGGTCAGGCACACGGCGGACACGGCCCCCATGCCGCTGGCGAACGCCACGGCGTCCGGCAGGCCCTCCAGGTTGGCGACCTTCTCCTCGAAGGCGCGGACGGTGGGGTTGGTCAGGCGCGAGTAGAAGTACCCCTGTTCCTCGCCCGCGAACAGGCGCGCGCCGCGTTCGGCGCTGCCGTAGCCGAAGGTGCTGGTGGCGTAGATGGGCGTGGCGTGCGCGCCGGTGGCCGGGTCGAGACCGTGACCGGCGTGAACGGCACGGGTCCGGAAGCCCGGCGTCCGGGCAGGGTCTGGGTTGTGGGTCATGCCTCACTGTACCCGAAGCCTGCTAACGAACGTTCGTTCCAGCGTGACCGAATGCGCTGGCACCCAGCACTGCTGGACCCGGCACCCACGACCCGGCCGCGCCGTTCCCCGCCGCGCACCCCGCGCCACTACACTGCGCGGGTGCCGATCCCCTCCCCCTCCACCGCTCCGGCACCCACCCGGCCACCCGGCGAGACCGCCACGCTGCTGCGCCTCGCCGCGCCCGTGATCGTCTCGCAGTTCAGCGTGAACGCCCTGTCCCTGATCAGCACCGCCGTGATCGGCCGCCTCGGCCCGGCCGAACTGGCCGCCGTCGCCTACGGAAACGCCGCGTACTACCTGGGATTCATCGTGTTGCTGGGCGTCATGCTCTCGGTCGCGCCCCGCGTGGCCGCCGCACACGGCGCGGGCGACCCGGCCGGCGTGAACCGCGCCGCCCGCGCCGGACTGCTGCTCGCCGCGCTGCTCTCAGCGGCGTTCCTGCCGCTGGCATTCCTGGCCGCGCACCTCCTCCAGACGCACGCTCCCGAAGGACTGCGCGGCGACCTCGCGGGCCTGTACCTGCGCATCTACGCGCTGGGCATGCCCGCCACGCTGGCCTTCAGCGCCCTGCGCGGCGCGCTGGAAGGCACCGGGCACCCGCGCACCGTGACCGCCATCGCGCTGGGCGGCGCGCTGCTGGCCGCCGCGCTCAGCCCCGCCCTGACCTTCGCCTGGGGACCGTTCCCGGCGCTGGGTGTCCCCGGCGCGGCCCTCACCAGCGTGCTGGTGTACTGGCTGAGCGCCGCGCTGCTGGCCGCCGTGGTCCGCGCGCGCATGCCCGCCGCGCCGACCGAACCGGGCGCCGTGCGTGCCGAACTGCGCACCCTGGCCCGCCTGGGCTGGCCGATCGGCCTGACCCTGGGCGCCGAGGGAGGCCTGTTCACCGTGACCTCGCTGCTGATGGCCCGGTTCGGCCCGGACGCCCTGGCCGCGCACAACGTGGCGCTGCAGGTCATCACGGCCGTGTTCATGGTGCCGCTGGGACTGGCGACCGCCACCGGCATCCGCGTCGCCCACCACCACGGCGCCGGAAACCCACTCGCGGCCCGCCGGGTGGGCCTGCTGGGCGGCGGGATCGCCGTGCTGATCATGCTGCTGGTCAGCCTCTCGTACGTATTCACGCCCCGCACCGTGATCGGCGTGTTCGTGAACGTGCACGACCCCGCCAACGCCCGCCTGATCGCGCAGGCCGCCACGTTCCTGCTGATCGCCACGCTGTTCCAGGCGTTCGACGGCCTTCAGGTCAGCATGGCCGCCTCACTGCGCGGCCTTCAGGACACCCGCGTGCCCATGCTGATCTCACTGGGCGCGTACTGGGTCGTGGGCCTGGGCAGCGGCGTCCTGCTGGCGTTCGGTCTGGGCGTCGGCCCGCGCGGCCTGTGGTTCGGGCTGTGCGTGGGCCTGATGTGCACCGCCGCGCTGCTCCTGGCGCGCTTCCTGCACCACACCCGCACGCCCGCCCCTGCGGACCCATCAAGCTGAGCACACCCGTTCAGCGTCACATCCGTTCGGCGGTGTGCCTGTCCAGCGGGACTGCGTCACTCGCGTGAAGCGGGACTGGTCGGCGCACCCCGGCCGGGCGCCGAGAGGTTCGGTCCAGACGCGGGCGCAGACGGCGGAACCACCGGGCGGGCCGGGCCGAGTTGCACCCGGTCACGCCCGGCTTCCTTGGCCTCGTACAGGCGGCGGTCCGCGACGCGCAGCAGGTCACTGACCGACACGACCTCGCTGGAACTGGCGACCCCCAGGCTGGTCGTCACGGGCGGCAGCCCGGCCACCTGCCCGCTACGCACCGCGTGCCAGACCTGCCCGGCCACGGCCCGCACCACGGGCGGATCGTCGGTTTCCAGCAGGATCAGGAATTCCTCGCCGCCCCAGCGGGCCACGCTGCCCTGGTGCCCCACCTCGCGCCCCAGCACCTGCGCCACGCGCTGCAACACCTGATCGCCCACGTCATGCCCGAACGTGTCGTTCACGCGCTTGAAGTGATCGATGTCGGCCAGCATCACCGTGAACGCCCCCGACTCGCCGCGCACATTCCGCGAGAAGGCCTGCTGCACGCGCTCGTACATGCCGCGCCGGTTCTCCAGGCCGGTCAGGACGTCCGTGCGCGACAGGCGGTACTGCTCGTCCGAACGGGCACGCTCCGCGCTCACCTGCCGCCCGAAGTACGACAGGTGAGCGATCAGCAGCGAGGCCAGGATCAATTCACCCAGCAGCACCACGTCGCTGCCCGTGGCGAACGACAGGGCCGCGAACACCGCCAGCAGCGCCCCGCCGTACACCAGCGCGGCCCGTACCGGCAACACACTGAACGCCGCGATCACCAGGAACACGCCAGGAAAGTAGGTGCGCAGCGGGATGGGCACCTGCTGCTGTTGCAGTTGCAGCAGTTGCGCTGCCACGATGCCCGTCGCGCCCACCAGCACCATGTAATCCACCACGACCCACGGCACGCGGGTAAAGCGCAGTGTGGCCGCCACACCCAGGCACAGCGTCAGTCCGGCCGTCGGGCCGATCTCGATGCGCCCACCACGCAGATCAACCAGCACGATCACTGCCAGTGCCGCCGCCGCCAGCAGGCACACAGCCACGTACACCCGGCGGCGCAGCGGTTCCTGCGCGCGGGAGACAGGCTGGTGTGGCGTACGGCGGGTCATCAGTACCGCAGCATACCCATCCGGCACGCCCGGTGCCCACGAGCATGACGCACCCACAACGACAGCGAAGGAAGGAGAAACGAATCCTGAACTTTCAATCAACTGATGAGGAGCAGTCCAGACGGCTGCGATCCGAACTCCGACTGAACGGCTTACAAGGCCACTGGGTCCGGGCGGATGCCAGAAGGAGAGAAATGCCCCTCCGGGTTGTCGGCGAAACAGACGGCAGTCCGTATCAGGACACCCACACGACACACCCGCGAGGCCCCCGCACCGCCCGGACGGAACGGCGCAGGAGCTTCACGGGTGCCGGCAGGCCCCCCGACCGCCCGGCGCCGCGCCGGTTCAGTCCGTTCAAGACGGGGCCAGTTCAGAATCCTGCCAATTCAGGCACCGGTCAGTTCACGCACCGGTCAGTTCAGCACGTACCCGCCCGCCAGTTCCGTGTAGGCGCGCACCTGCGCCTCCTGCCACGCGGCGTCGCGGCCCAGTTCCCCGGCCAGGATGGCGGCCACGCGCGGCGCCGCCTCGATGCTGGCGCGGGCGTTCAGTAGCAGGGCGCGCAGGCGGCGCGACAGGACGTCCTCGACCGTGCGGGCCTGCTCGGCACGCACCGCCCAGCGGACCTCCGCCTCGGTGTACGGCAACTCCGGGTGCAGGGCCGCGTCCGCGCCGGGCAGCGCCTGGATACGCGCGGCGTCCGTCCCGTACACCCGCCAGTGATCCGCGAGGTGCGTATCGGGCGCGGCGGCCCCGTGCAGTTTCAGGCCCGCCGTGAGGCTCAGACGTTCGGGCAGTCCGGCCTGCGCGGCGGCGCGGTTCACGGTGTCCTCGCCCATGCGGCGGTACGTGGTCCACTTGCCGCCGGTCAGGGTGATCAGGCCGCCGTCGCTGATGCGGATCACGTGATCACGCGACAGGCTCTTGGTGTCGGTGCCCTCGGCCGCCTTCACCAGGGGGCGCAGTCCGGCGTACACGCTGCGCACGTCGGCGCGGGTGGGGGCCGGGTCCAGGTACTGCGCGGCGGTCTTCAGGATGAACTCGACCTCCTCGGGCAGCGCGCGGGGCTCCACGCTCGCCTCGGGCAGGGGCGTGTCGGTCGTGCCGATCACCACGTGGTCGTGCCAGGGCACGGCGAACAGCACGCGGCCGTCGTCGGTGCGGGGCACCATGATGGCGCTGTCACCGGGCAGGAAACGGCGATCCACGACCACGTGCACACCCTGACTGGGCGAGAGCATGGGCTTGACGGACGGGTTCTCCATGCGGCGCACGTCGTCCACGAACACGCCCGTGGCGTTCACGACCGCGCGTGCCTTCACGGCGTGTTCCTGTCCGGTCTCCCCGTCACGGAAGCGGGCGCCCGTGATCTTCCCGCCTTCCCTGATCAGGCCCACGACCGGCGCGTGGTTCAGGGCCACGCCCCCGTGGTCTTCCAGGGTGCGCAGCAGCGTCACGGCCAGCCGGGCGTCGTCGAACTGCCCGTCGAAGTACAGGATGCCGCCCTTGAGCGCCTGTTTCTTCAGGGTGGGCGTGCGCTCCAGCGCCTGGGCCTTGTTCACGTACCGGCTGGCTTTCAGGTTCAGTTTCCCGGCCAGCAGGTCGTACATCTTCAGGCCGATGCCGTAGAAAGGCGCGGCCCACCACTTGTACGCGGCGATCAGGAAGCCCAGGTCATGCACGAGGTGCGGCGCGTTCTGCTTGAGCAGGCCGCGTTCGTGCAGCGCCTCGCGCACCAGGGACACGTTCCCCTGCGCGAGGTACCGCACGCCGCCGTGCACCAGCTTCGTCGAGCGACTGCTGGTGCCCTTGGCGTAATCATGCGATTCGAGCAGCAGCACACGGTACCCGCGTGTGGCCGCCTCGACCGCCGTGCCCAGGCCGGACGCACCCCCCCCGATGACCAGCAGATCCCAGGTCTGATCGGTCGTGGCGGCGTGCAGAACGGCGGTACGGGGGTCGGTGGGGGTGGGTTGGGTGGTCATGGGGGAACCTGCCTGTAGGTGTGAGGAGTATCGGGGGGTGGGGGAGGGCCGGGGCAGCATCACCCGTTATGAACACATGTTCACACGATGCGAACGGATGTTCAAGCGGGTTGTCTCAATTCACTGCACACCGGCAACACATGAAGCCCGGCAGCAGGCGGCAGCGCGGCTGATCGGTCACGCGGCGGTCAGTCCTGCTCTGCCTCCGCCCAGGCGCGGCTGCGCTCGACTGCCCGCCGCCAGCGGCCCAGCAGGTGCGCGCGGCGGTCGGCATCCAGACCCGGCTCAAACGACCGGTCGGCCTTCCACAGCGTCCGGAGTTCATCCGTGCCGGACCAGAACCCCACCGCCAGCCCCGCCAGGAACGCCGCTCCCAGCGCGGTCGTCTCGGTCACCTGCGGGCGGGTCACGGTCACGCCCAGAATGTCCGCCTGGAACTGCATCATCAGGTTGTTCCCGCTGGCCCCGCCGTCCACGCGCAGTTCCGTGAGGCGTGCCCCGCTGTCCTGCTCCATGGCGTCCAGCAGTTCGGCCGCCTGGAACGCCACGCTGTCCAGCGCCGCGCGCGCGATGTGCGCGGACGTGGTGCCGCGCGTCAGGCCCACCATCGTCCCACGTGCGTACGGATCCCAGTACGGCGCGCCCAGGCCCACGAACGCCGGGACCAGGAACACGCCGCCGCTGTCCGGCACGCTGCCCGCCAGTGCCTCGACCTCCGAGGCGTGCCGGATGATGCCCAGCCCGTCACGCAGCCACTGCACGACCGCGCCCGCCACGAACACCGACCCTTCCAGCGCGTAGGTCCGCTGCGCCTGCGCCCCGGCACCCAGCTGCCACACCACGGTGCTCAGCAGGCGGTTACGGCTCTCGACGACCTCACCGGCGGTGTTCATCAGCATGAAACACCCGGTGCCGTAGGTGTTCTTCGCCATGCCACGCTCCAGGCACACCTGCCCGAAGGTCGCGGCCTGCTGGTCCCCGGCCATCCCGGCGATCTTCACGCGGGCGCCCAGCAGGCCCTCGGCCGTCTCGCCGTACACCTCGGAACTGGCGCGCACCTCGGGCAGCAGCGCGCGCGGCACGTTCAGCAGGGCCAGCAGGTCGTCGTCCCAGGCGCCGGTATGGATGTTGAACAGCAGCGTGCGGCTGGCGTTGCTGGCGTCCGTGATGTGCAGCGCACCGCCGGTCAGGCGGTACACCAGCCACGAGTCGATGGTGCCGCAGGCCAGTTCGCCCCGCTCGGCGCGGGCGCGGGCGCCCGGCACGTGATCCAGAATCCAGCCGATCTTGGTTCCGCTGAAGTACGCATCGATCAGCAGGCCCGTGCGCTCGCGGATCAGGTCCTCGTGCCCCTGCGCTTTGAGCGTGTCGCACAGCGGCGCGGTGCGGCGGTCCTGCCACACGATGGCGTTGTAGACAGGCTCGCCCGTGGCGCGGTCCCACACGACCACCGTCTCGCGCTGGTTGGTGATCCCGATGGCGGCGAGGTCACTGGCCTTCAGGCCCGCCCCGCTGATGGCTTCCTGCGCCACGCCGATCTGGGTACTCCAGATTTCCTGCGGGTCGTGCTCGACCCAGCCGGGCCGGGGGAACAGTTGCGGGAATTCCTTCTGCGCGGTGCGGCGGATGCGGCCCTGACGGTCGAACACGATGGCGCGGCTGCTGGTGGTGCCCTGATCGAGGGCCAGAATGTACTGGGTCATGCGGGAAACTCCTGGGACGGACTCGGACTGAAAGGAGGGCACGCGGCGGCAGGCGTGCGGAGCAGGCTGTGATTGCCCGCTGATCACACCACCCTTTGAACAGAATGTCAAACTCCATGAACAGATGTTCAGTGCAGGGGACGGGGTGTGGGGCGCGTGCATTCCAGCCCCCACACCCTTGCCGTATGCTGCCGGGCGTGAACGACGCCATCACGGACACCCAGGCCGCGCAGGTCGCCCGCCTGTACTACGTCCAGGGCCTGACCACCGACGCCATCGCCCGCGAACTCGGCCTGTCCCGCCCGAAGGTCTCGCGGCTGCTGTCGCACGCCCGCCGTACCGGTCTGGTCGAGATCCGCATCCATGACCCGCAGGCGCAGCCGCAGAGCCTGGAAGCGCAGTTGCGCGCCGCGTACCCTTTCCTGACGCCGCACGTGGTGAGCGTGCCGCCGGGCAGTCCGGAATCCGTGTGGCTGGAGCGCGTCTCGGTCGCCAGCGCCACGCTGCTGGGGCAGACGCTGCGGCCCGGTCAGACGGTCGGGCTGGCGTGGGGCACCACCCTGGACGCCGTGTCCCGCTGCCTGACGCCCCGCCACATTCCGGACCTGCAGTTCGTGCAACTGAACGGCAGCGCGAACGCCCGCGACTTCATGAGCGGCTTCGTGACCGATACCGTCACCCGCTTTGCCAGCAACTACGGCGCGCGGGCGCACCTGTTCCCGGTGCCGACCTTCTTCGACGATCCTGCCACGCGGCAGGCCATGTGGCGCGAACGCAGCGTCCGTCACGTGCTGGACCTGCAGGAGGCTGCGGACGTGCTGCTGTACTCGGTGGGCGCGGCCGGGGCGAACCTGCCCAGTCACGTGTATGTCGCCGGGTACCTCGACCCGCACGATCAGCAGGCGCTGAGCGAGCAGGGGGTCGCCGGGGATATCGCCACCGTGTTCTTCCGCGCGGACGGTTCCTTCGGCGGTATTCCCATGAATGCCCGCAGCAGCGGCCCGGACCTGACCCTGACCCAGCGGGCCGCGCAGTCCATCTGCATCGTCAGTGGCCTCGGCAAGGTTCAGGCGGTGCGCGCCGCCCTGGCGGGCCGGTTGATGAACACCCTGATCATCGACGAGATCACGGCCCGCGAGTTGCTGCAACCCGGCGCCTGAACCCCCCGCGCACGCCCCGCAGTGCAGGGGTGGCAGCGCAGGACACGCAGCGCAGGAGTGGGTCAGTCGCCGTACTGCGCGCCGGCGTACCGGGCGGCGGCGTCGGCGTGATCGCGTTGCTGCACGTTCACGCCGGGCAGCGCGCGGCCCAGCGCGGCCGCCATCAGCGCCGAGCGCAGCGCCCCGCCGGTCGCGGTGACGGGCAGCGCGCCCACCTGCTCCTGCACGCGCCGCGCGAGTTCCGCCAGCGCCTGCGCGGCCTCCTCGATCAGGTGCGCGGCGACCGGGTCGCCCTGCTCGGCGGCGCGGGACACGGCCGGAGCCAGTCGCGCCACGGCCGACGCGCCCGGCTGCCCGTACGTGAAGGTGCGCAGCGTGTCCCAGTCGGTGCCGCCGCTGATGGCGCGTACCTCGCGCGCCAGGACCGAGTCGGGTTCCTGCCCCCGGTCGAGCGTCTCGGTCAGGGCACGCAGCGCCGCGCGGCCCAGGCTGAAGCCCGCGCCGTCATCCCCGATGCGGTATCCGCGCCCGCCGGCCCGCACGACCTCGCCGCTGCGGGTCACGTGGTACGCGATGCTGCCCGTCCCGGCGTACAGCAGCACGCCCGCGCCCGGCGCGAGGTGCGCGCGGTACGCGAGGTCCAGGTCGCCTTCGAGGCTCAGGTGCGCGGCGTTCATGCCGAGCGCGGCGGCCAGCGCGTCCCGCACGGCGCCCGCCTGCCCTGTCCCGGCACTCAGGCCCGGCACGCCGGCGTGCGCGGCGTCCGGGCGGCCCGGCACGCCAGCCTTCAATTCGGCCAGCGCGGCGTCACCGGCGTCGGTACCCACCAGCGCGGCAGTCAGGGGCGCGGTGCGGCCGTCCGCCACCCGCTGCCCCGCGCGGAACAGCACCCATTTGGTTCCGCTGCCACCGGCATCCAGGCCCAGCAGCAGGGGAGGGCGCGTCAAGAAGTCACCACAGAGCGTTGCATCGCTGGCATTGTGACACTTCCGGCCCGCGCCTGCCGCCCGGCAGGCCGCTGAACCGGGTGCAGGGCGCGTGCTACGGTCTGGGGCGTGCCTTCCGACCGCGTTTCACCCGAGGTCCGCGCCGCCCACCCGGCGGGTCCGTCCCGGCGCTGGCTGGCCCTGGGCCTGCTGGCCGCCTCGGTGGTCCTGAGCATGTCCCCGTGGTTCTCGGCGGCGGCCGTGATCGGGCAGTTGCGCGCCGAGTGGGCCGTCAGCGACCGGGCGTCGGCGTGGCTGACGCTGGCCGTGCAACTGGGGTTCGTGCTGGGCGCGGTCCTGAGCGCCGCCCTGAACCTGCCGGACCGCGTGTCGCCGCGCCGCCTGATCGCTGCCGGTTCGCTGGCCGCCGCCGCCGCGAACGCCGCGCTGCTGCTGGCGCACGGCCCGCTGGAAGGCACGTTGCTGCGCGCCCTGACCGGCGCGGCCCTGGCGCTGGTGTACCCCGTGACCCTGAAACTCATGAGCGCGCACTTTGCGCGCGGGCGGGGGCTGGCGCTGGGTGTGATGGTCGGCGCCCTGACGCTGGGCGGCGCCCTGCCGCACCTCGTGAACGGCCTGGGCGGCGCGGACTGGCGCGCCGTGATCGGCGTCACCAGCGTCCTGGCGGCCCTGGGCGGCCTGCTGGCCCTGAGCGTGCCGCCCGCACCCGGCGGCCCGGTCCGGGCGCCCCCCTTCCAGCCGGGCCGGGCGTGGCAGGCCGTCACGCGCGGCGGCGTGGGCCTGAGCACCCTGGGGTACCTGGGGCACATGTGGGAGCTGTACGCCATGTGGACGTGGTTCGCCGTGTACTACGCCGCGCAGACCGGACCCGGCAGTCCGGGCCGCGCGGCCCTCGCCACGGCGCTGGTCGTGGGCGTGGGCGCGCTGGGGTGCGTGCTGGGCGGCGTGCTGGGCGACCGCTGGGGCCGCACGCGCCTGACCACCCTGGCGATGCTGCTGTCGGGGGGCGCGGCGCTGCTGCTGGCCGCCCTGACCTTCCTGCACGCCCCGCCGGGCCTGCTGCTGGCCGTGGGTGTGTTCTGGGGATTCTGGATCATCGCGGACAGCGCGCAGTTCAGCACGGTCGTCAGCGAGATCGCCGACCCGCAGTTCGTGGGCACCGCCCTGACCGCGCAACTGGCCCTGGGGTTCACGCTGACCGCCGTGACCATCGCGCTGGTGCCGGTGCTGGTCGGCGCGGCCGGGTGGCCCGCCGCGCTCGCGGTGCTGGCGGCCGGGCCGCTGCTGGGCGCGTGGGCCATGCAGCGGCTCGCCCGCCACCCGGACGCCCGCCTGATCGCCGGGGGGCGCGGGTAACCGGCCACCCGGTCAGCGGCCGGGCGTCAGGACATCCACGTTACGCACGGTCACGTACGGCACCAGTCCGGCGGCGCGGGCGCGGGCGTACAGCTGCGTGATCAGCGGCTCGCGGTCGGCGTACTCGATGGTGAACACGGGCTTGCCGCGCGCCTTCCACTGCGCGTAATCGGCCAGCAGTTGCGTCTGCCGTTCGGGTTCGGTGGGCGTGTTCATGGCGTACATGAAGGTCTCCTCGTTGCCCAGGGCGTCCACGCACGGCACGTAACGCGGGTCGCGGATCAGCTCAGAGGCGTTCTGCGGCACGATCAGGAAATCCGGGTCGCGGGCGTGGGCGTGCGCGGCGATCCGGCACACCCAGGTGATCATGTCCTCCCGCGCGGCCGGGTGCTGCGGGTTGCGGTAGTAGGCGTCCACGAGGTCCATGTACACGCCGTCGAAGCCGGAGTCCATCAGGCGGTCCAGGCTGCGCAGCACGGTCGCCTGCCAGTCCGGGTGCCAGTACGCCACGTTGAAACTGCCGGGCCAGTCCGGGTCCTCCTGCAGCAGCCACGCGGGCGGGCTGGTCTTCCAGGTGTCCTGCCAGTACGGGCGGTAACTCTCGGCCGCGCCGATGCTCAGGTACCCGAGCATCACGCGGTCGTTCTGGCCGGTCCGGGCGGCGGCGGCGTGCACCTCGGCCGGGGGCCAGGGGGCGCCGTTGTCGTCCCCGGCGTCCACGACCACCAGATCGAAACTGGAAGCGCCGACCGGTCCCAGCCGCGCGGGAATGTAGTTGGTGAGCTGGTAGCCCCAGCTGCGCGCGGCGTGCAGGCGGGCCTGCCGGGTCGCACCTGCGGCGGGCGGCGTGCCGGGCTGGCCGCCTGCGCCTGCACCGGCCGCGCACGCGACGAGCAGCAGGCCCGGCAGCGCCCGCAGCAACAGGGCGGCGCGCGGGCAGCGGGCGGCAGATGGGCGGTTCATACGGACTCCGATTGAGTCTCGTAGAGCTGCGAAGCAGAGCGAGTAGTCGAAGCGGATTCCGGACTTGGAGTGGGCAGATCGGTAGTGTTCCGATCTGTTAACGAAACAGACGGAATCCGTATCAGGTGTCGGTGCATGGCGGCCCTCCGGTGGGCGAGGCGAGGTGGACGGGAACGTACGGATCGCGGGGTTGCGAGAGGCTGCGGTCGGTCACGAAGGTCCGCAGGCCGTGCGCGTGGGCGCGGGCGTGCGCGGCGGCCGCCAGGGAGGGCGTGTCCGCGTAGTCCAGCGCGTCCACCGGCAGGCCGTGGCGGCGCAGTTCCCGCAGCCAGTGCCCGGTGTACGCCAGTCCGTCCGGCGGGTGCAGGGCCGGGGCGGGGGCGTGGGTGGTGCTGAACGCCTCGAACAGCACGCCGCTCAGCAGCGGCGCCAGCTGCGGCAGCAGCCCGAAGCCCCGGTTGCCGATCAGGGTCGCGCGGGGCCAGCGGGCGCGCAGGGTCCGGATCAGTGCCAGCGTCCCGGCCGGGTCGGCGCTGTCCAGCGTGTCCAGCAGCAGGCCGTCCGTGTGCGCCAGTGCCTGCGCGGCCCGCTCCAGCAGCGTCCGCTGCCACTGCGGGTGCCGGACGTCCACGGTCACGCTGCCCCAGGCGGGGTTCACGTGCAGGTGGTACGGGGCGCTGCCGGGCGTGCAGGGCCACTCGCCCAGCGGGTGGTCCTCGCCCACGCTCAGGTACCCCAGCACGCGCGCCGTGCGCCGTAACGCCCGCACCTGCTCCGGTTGGTACAGTCCGGCCTGCACGACCACCCGGTCATGCGTGGCCAGGGCGCTCAGCGCGGCGGGCGTGGGCGGCCCGTAGTACACCGCCAGCGGCCCGCGCGCCTGTTCGCGTGCGGGGGCCGGACTGGTGGCCGGGGCGGGCACGTTCAGCGGGGCGTGACGGGCACGGTCGTCGTGAGGGACCCGACCGTGAACTGCGCCGTGCGCCGCCCGGCGTACACCTCGGTCTTCTGCGTGGCGCTGGCCGACGCGCCGGTCAGGAACACGAAGCGCGTGCCGCTGCCGCTGCTGCGCTGCACCTTCACGGTGTTCGCCTTGCGGTCGAAGACGGCCACGACGCTGTTCTTGTCACCCTCGTAGCGGGTGCGGGTGTCCACGTACTGGCCCAGCGAGTTCCAGTCCAGGGTGTTCAGCGGCAGCGTCGAGTACGCCGAGTAGGTGTCCAGCAGCGCCCTGACCCAGTCGGTGGCGAGGCTGCGGCCCGGCGCGTACTCCTTCAGGTTCCCCTGGTGCATGTAGTGCGGCCACGCCGTGCCGTCCAGCAGGTGAATCACGCTGATGTTCATGTCCTGCGCCAGGAACTCGTCGTAGTTCAGGTTCTTCGGCCAGTACGGCGCGGTGCCGCCGGGGCCGAACACGGCGTTGTACTGCCCGGCCGCCTCGTCGGGCGCGGTCGAGTTGTACGCCACGCTGTTCGGCCAGCGCGGCACCAGCAGCGTCAGCGGATTCAGGGGGCTGGTCACGCCGCAGTTCGGGCACTGCGGGTCCCACTGGCTGGGCACCGAGTGGTTCGAGGCGACGTACCGCATGCCCATCAGGCTGGTCGCCTGCATCAGTTCGCGGTTCCCGGCGTTCAGGCCGTAATCCACCTTGTTCTGCCCCGGAGCGGGCGCGTACCAGCCCAGCCCCGAGTGTTCCGGCGTGACCACGGCGCGCAGGCTCATGGGCAGGCGCATGTACGAGCCGATCAGGGCGTTCTGGTACAGCTGCGTGAACGAGTCGCTGCGGTTCATGGTGTCCATGTTCAGGTGGTCCCGCGAGTGGTTCACCCAGTCGAAGGATTTCGCCACGCACTTGGTCACGGCGCTCAGTGGGTCGTTCACGCTGGCTGAGGGCGCGCAGGTGTTCGGGGCGGTTACGTCGGCGCCCAGTCCGTTGAAGGCCTGCGCGTAGCGGAAGTTCGCGGCGACCGGGTACTGGGCGCGGATGGCGTTCTGCTGGTCACGCAGGCTCAGGGCGTCGCTGCCGCGCAGGCGGAAGTCGCGGGGCACGACCGTGCCGGTGGCCGGGTCGAAGCGGTCGGCGTACAGGAACCAGTCGTCGATGTCCACCTGCAGGAAGCGGCGGTACTCGCCGAGGTGCACGCCGCGCGTCAGCCACCCGATCAGGCCGTCCCCCAGCAGTTGCGTGTGCAGCAGGTACGGGTTCTGCGCCATGGTCAGCAGCATCCGTTCGCGCCCGTCGGGGCTGGTGCTCGTGGCCGCCAGGATGTTGCCGCCCGCGTCGGTCAGGACCGGCGTGGTGGTCACGCCCTCGACCGGCTCCAGCCGCGAGGGGTAGTTGTACGCGTAGCGCACCGGGACCGCGCCGGTCAGGTCCGTGAACACGGCCTTCCCGGCGGGCGTGACGGTCAGGTCCGCCGTACTGCTCGCCAGTTCCGGTGCGGCCCGCAGGCCGTAGTCTTCCGGCGCGACCTGCGGGTACCCGAACAGCGCCAGTTGCCGCGCGCCGAAGGTCCGTTCGTACTCGAACAGGGTGCTCCACTCGTCGGTGCTCAGGGCACTCTCGTAGTAGCCGGGGCTGGTCTCGGTGGTCAGGGCGTTACTGGTCAGTATGACCGCCTGGTAGCGCCCGGCACCGTCCGGGGCGACCAGCGCGGCGGCGTCCAGCGGGGTGGTCGTGGCGTCCAGCGTGGTGAACGGAATGCCGCGCGATTGCAGCAGCGCGCGCGCACTGGGCAGCCCGAAGTCGGCGGGCCCGGCGTGCAGGATCAGCACCTGCAACTGCACGCGGTCCGGGGTGAGGGTCAGGCCCGAGAGGCCCTGGGCGCTCACGGTCTGCCCGCGCAGCGTGCCGGGCACCCGCGTCTCGCCCAGGCGGGCGCCGGCCGCTGCCTGCCGCGCCGAGGCGAGTCCCTGCTGGGCGGCGATCAGGGTGGGGGCGTAGGGTTCGTCCGGGTGGTCCACGTCGGGCTGCACGTACGGGCCGTCACCGCTGGCCGTGACCGGGTCGCCGTAGTGGGTGATTTCCGAGAGGTCCACGTCCCCGGAGGTCAGTTTCGCCTCGATGGCTTCCGGCGTCAGGGCGGACGGGTCCGTCGCCTGCCCGGTCGGCTGCCCGCTCCCGCAGGCGCTGAGGGTCAGGGCCAGCAGGAGCAGGGCGCTGCGCGGGCCGTGGCGGCCAGGGAAAGAGGTGGAGCAGTCGGTATCGGCGCGGCGGGCAGGGGTGCGGGTAGGCATGGTGTCAGAACTCCGGGAATGCGTGGGAAGCGGGCGTGAGGGCGGGCGCGTGACCTTCATGGTAACCGCACGGTCGGTCAGTGAGGGGCGGTCAGTGAGGGGGGGCGGTCAGCGGGGCGTGACGGACACGTCGAGCGTGCCGCTCAGGTCGAACTGCGCGGTGCGGTCCGTGCCGTAGGGCGCCCCGGCACTCGCGCCGGTCAGCGTGACCGGGACGGTTCCGGCGCTGCTGCTCAGGCGGACGGTGTTCGTGCGGCGGTCCCAGCGGCCGCTGAGCGTTCCGGCCTCCCTGGCTTTCGTTTCGGCGGTGTGGCGCTGCACGTAGCGGCCCAGGTCGTCCCAGCGCAGGGTGTTCAGCGGCAGGGTGCTGTAGGTACTGTACTTGTCCAGCGCCGCCCGCACCCAGTCGGTGGCGAGGCTCTTGCCGCCCGCGTACTGCCGCAGGTTCGGCTGGTGCATGAAGTGCGGGAACGGCGTGCCGTTCAGGATGTGCGTCAGGGCCTGATCGCTTTCGCGGTCCAGGAATTCCGCGTACGTCAGGTTCCGGTCCCAGTACGGGAACAGGCCGCCCGGCGCGTACAGGCTGTTGTAGAAGGCGGTCGCCTCGGCGGGCGTGGTCACGTGGTACGCCACGCTGTTCGGCCAGCGGGGCAGCAGGAACACGCCGGGATTCAGCGGGTGCGGCACGCCGCAGGTCGGGCACTGCGCGTCCCACTGGCTGGCGACGCTGTGATCGGACGCCAGGTAGGTCACGCCGCTGCTGACGGCGGCCGACAGCAGGTTGGGGTTGCTGCGGCCCAGCCCCAGGTCCTGTTTGGGTCCGGCGGTGCCGTCGTCGTTGCGGGTGCCGTCGTCGGTGGGGTCCATGAAGCCCAGGCCGCTGTGCTCCCCGGTGACCAGCGACGCGCGGCTCATACGCAGGCCCAGTTTCGCGCCCACGCTCAGGTTCTGCTGAATCTGCGTGGTGGCGGTGGAAAGCGGCATGACGTCCATACGCTGGTGGTCCAGGGTGTGGTTTACCCAGTCGAACTGGGTGTTCAGGCAGCGGGCGACGCTGCTGAGCAGGTCACGCGTCAGCCAGGGCGAGTCGGTGCAGAGCGTCGGCACGGCCGTGTTCGCGCCGCCCCCGTTGAACATCATGGCGTACCGGAAGTCCGGCGCGGCCGGGTAGTTGCTGCGCACGCGGTCCTGCTGGGCACGCACGTTCAGCAGGTCGGAGCCCGACATCCGGAACGGCGTGGTGAAGGTCAGGTCGCTGGTCAGGTGATCGCCCTCAAGGAACACGTCGTCGATGTCCACCTGCAGGAAGCGGCGGTGCTCGCCCAGGTGCACGCCGCGCGTCAGCCACTGCGCCAGCCCGCGCCCCAGCAGCTGCGAGTGCGTCAGGTACGGGTTCTGCGCGCTGGTCAGGATCAGGCGTTCGCGGCCGTCGGCGCTGGTGCTCGTGGCCGCCAGGACCCGCCCGGCCGGGTCGGTCGCCAGCACCTGCGTGCTCACGCCGGGAACGCTCTGCAGCGCGGACGGGTAGGTGTACGAGTACGACACGGGAATCGCCGCGCCCTTCAGGTCGCTGAACACGGTCCGCCCGGCGGCGTTCAGTTTCAGGGACGTGGTGTCGGTCTCGGCGCCCGCCACGTACCGCAGGCCGTAATCCTCGGGGACGCTGCCGGGCGCGCCGTACAGCGCCAGTTGCCGCACCCGGAAGGTCCGTTCGTACTCGAACAGCGTGTCCCACTCGGCGCTGTTCAGGGCACTCGGGTACGTGCCGTCCCCGGCGTCCATGATCAGGGCGCTGTCGGTCAGGATCACGCCCTGGTACCGGCCGCTGCCGTCCGGCGCGACCAGGGCCGCCATGTCCAGCGGCGCGCGGCTGGCGTCCAGCACATCGAACGGAATGCCGGACCCGGCCAGCAGCGCCCGCGCGGCCTCCAGACCGTAGTCGCCGGGACCGCTGCTGAGAATCAGGACCTTCAGGGCCACCACGTCCGGCTGCGCGTTCGCCGGGAGGGCCTGGGTGCTCAGGCGCGCCGCATTCCGCACGGTCGCCGGTCCCAGCGCGGCGCGGGCCGGGAGGCGCGAGCGGTCCGGGCCGGGCGCGGCGAGCGCGTGATCGCCGTGACTGCTCCCCACGCTCACGGTCCCGGTCTGCGGGTCCGTGACGGCGGGCGCGCTGCTGGGGCGTCCGCAGGCGGCCAGGGTGAGGGTCAGGAAGGTCAGGGCCAGCGTGGTGCGTCGGGTCATGGGGCGTCTCCTCTGGGTCGGGGATGGCCGGTGAAGGAAGGCGGGGCCGGGCGAGAGGGCGGCGAAATGGGCAGCGAAATGGGCGGCGGAAAGAGGGGTGGGTGCCGTTCAGGCGGGCGCAGGTTCCTGCAGCAGGGCGCGCAGGCTGTCACCGAAGGAGTGCCGGGCGCGGAAGCCCGAGGCGTGCAGGCGGGTCAGGTCGGCGCGCTGGTACGGCACGTCGCCGCTGCGGGGACTGCCCGGCGCGTCTTCCAGCAGTTCGCCGTGGTATCCGAGCTGCGCGGCCAGTCCGGTGACCAGATCACGGACCGGGCGGGCCTCGCCGCTGCCCACGTTGATCACGTCGGGCAGGGTCGGCCCCTCTGCATGCAACTGGGCCAGCAGGTGCAGGGCAGCGCGGGCGGCGTCGCGGGCGTCCACGAAGTCACGCCGCGCGCCCAGCGGCCCGAACCGCACCGAGGGCAGGCCCAGCCGCGCGGCCTGCCGCAGTTCACGCGCCGCGCGGCCCGGCAGGGTGCCCTTGCCGATGCCCTCGCCGAGCGGGTTGGTCAGGCGCAGCGCGGCGGCCCGCACCTGCCCGGCCTGCACGGCGCGTTGCAGCGCCTGCGTGCCGCGCAGTTTGCTCTGCCCGTACGGCGCGAGCGGGCGGGCCTCGTCGGTTTCGTGGGCGGCGTGCCCGTCTTCCGTGCGGCCGTACTCGGCGGCCGACGCGAAGGTCACGAGCGGCACGCCCACGCGCCCGGCGGCGTCCAGCGCGGCGCTCAGCAGGTGCACGTTCGCGGCTTCCAGTTCCGCCTCGCTGCCGGCGGTGCGGCCGGCCGCGTTGATCACGCCGCCGCTGCCGCGCAGCAGGTCGTCCCAGGCGGCGCGGTCCAGGCCAGTCAGGTCAGGACGGGCTGCCGGCGGGCCGGGCACCCGCACGGCCTGACCCGCCCCGCGCAGCGCCGCGACGACGTGCCGGCCCAGGAATCCACCGGCACCCAGCACCACGACCGGCCGCACCGGACCTTCCCCGGTCATCAGTCGGCCGCGCTGAGGTTCATGTGGGGCAGCAGCACGTGCTGCATGGTCTCCCACTGCTCGTTGGCGGTGTCGTAATCCTCGGGCCGGCCGATGTCCAGCCAGTACCCGCCGAACAGGTCGCTGCCCGGCAGTTCCCCGCTGTCCAGCAGGTCCAGCATCAGGGTGTCGAAGCCCAGCACCTGCCCCGGCACGTAGCGGCGCAGGGTCTCGCGCGTCATGGCGTACACGCCCATGCTGACCTGGAACGGCACGCTGGGCTTCTCGCGGAACGCCACGATGCGCTCGCCGCTCTCGTCGACGTCCAGCACGCCGAACTCGCTGCGGATCTCGCGGCGGTACGTGGCGACCGTGACCGGCGCATTGCCCCGGGCGTGGCGTTTCAGGAACGCGCCGTAATCCAGGTTGGTCAGCACGTCGCCGTTCATGATCAGGAAGTGCTCGGGCAGGCTGCCGAGCAGGTTCAGGACCGGGCCGATGGTGCCCAGCGGCGTGACCTCGTCGGTGTAGTCCACGTTCAGGCCGTAGCGGCTGCCGTCCCCGACGAACGCGCGGATCAGGTGCCCCATGTGCCCCACGGCCAGCGTCACGCTGGCGAAGCCGTGCGCGCGCAACTGGTGCAGCACGATCTCCAGGATCGAGTACGTGTCGCCGATCGGGACGAGCGGTTTGGGAACGCAGGTGGTGTAGGGGCGCAGGCGGGTGCCTTTTCCTCCGGCGAGAATGACTGCGTGCATGGGGCACTCCTTGTTCCACCGGGGGGGCGCGGTGGGCGCGGCGAGAGAGGCGGGGTTGGGGCGGGTCAGTTTCAGTCAGATGGTGTACTCGCCGACGCGGTAGCGGGCGAGGTTGGCGGCGTCCGTGAACCACTCGGCGGTCTGGCGCAGGCCCTCTTCGAGCGGCACGCGCGGCTCCCAGCCGGTCAGGGCGGTCAGTTCGCTGTGATCGGCCAGCAGGCGCATGACCTCGCTGCCTTCCGGGCGCAGGCGGGCGTCCTCCTGCGACACCTGCAGCTCGGCGCCCATGACCTGCCCGATCAGGCGGACGGTGTCCCCGACGCTGATCTCGCGGCCCGACCCGGCGTTCAGGGTGCGGCCCAGCACCTCGCTCCCCGCCTCGCCCACGGCGCGGAAGGCGCGGGCGGTGTCGGCCACGAAGTTGAAGTCACGGGTGGGGCGCAGGTCGCCCAGGCGGATGTCACGCTGCCCGGCCGCCACCTGACTGATGATGGTCGGAATGACCGCGCGGGCCGACTGGCGCGGGCCGTACGTGTTGAAGGGCCGCAGGGTCACGACCGGCAGACCGAAACTCAGGTGGTAACTCTCGGCCAGTTTGTCCGCGCCGATCTTGGTGGCCGAGTACGGCGACTGCCCCTGCAGCGGGTGCGTCTCGTGGATGGGCACGGTGCGGGCCGTGCCGTACACCTCGCTGGTGCTGGTGTGCACCACGCGGGCCGTGCCGAGGTCACGGGCGGCCTCCAGGACGTTCAGGGTGCCGGTCACGTTCGTCTCCACGTACGAGCGGGGCGCGACGTACGAGTACGGAATGGCGATCAGCGCCGCGAGGTGGTACACGGTCTGCGCGCCGCGCATCAGTTCCCGCACGCTTCCGGCGTCCCGCACGTCGCCCAGTTGCACCTCGACGTGCTGCATGACGTCCGGGCCGACCTGATCGAGCCAGCCGTACGAACCCTGCGAGTTGTAGATCGCCATGGCCCGCACCCGGTACCCGGCGCGCACGAGTTCCTCGGTCAGGTGCGACCCGATGAAACCGTCCGCGCCGGTCACGGCCACCAGCGGGCGGGAAGAGGCGGAAGTCTGCGGGGCGGCGGGGGCCATCTGGGTCATCGGTAACTCCGGGGGTCAAGAAGGGTTCTGAGGGACAGGGCGGCAAGGGCGGCGCACGCGACCAGCAGCGTGACCGCCAGGACAGAAGACGAAGAAGGCAGCGCGAACGCCAGCAGTCCCGCGAGCAGCAGCCACAGCCCGGTCAGCAGCGGCAGGTGCCCGTGGTTGCCCAGCCACGCGCTGAGCAGCGTGGCCGCGCCGTACGTGGGCACCAGCATCCAGGCGTCCGGGTGCGCCTGCGCCCACGCGGGAATGGGCAGGTTGGCGGCCACGTACACCCACGCGCCCAGCGCGAGCGCGTAGGTCGCGGCGGCCAGCAGCACGACCGGGCGGCCACTGCGGCGCAGCGCGCCCAGGCTCTGGCTGCGGCGCGCGGCGTGCTGAAGGCGTTCCTGCGCGTGCCACACCCCGGCCTCCAGCAGGCCGGTGCTGATCACCAGCGGCAGCAGCGTCCACGCGCCCAGCCGCCCGGTCAGCAGCACGAAGGTCAGTGCCAGCGACCAGCCGTACGCGGCGTGCCGCAGGTGCGGGCGCAGCGTGGCCCAGCGGGCGCTCAGCGTGCCGGGCGCGCGGGTCACGTTCAGGGCGGTCAGCAGCGGCACCAGGGCCAGCAGCAGCAGCGCGACCAGCGCGCCCGGCCGGGACGGCTCGGCGTAGACGACCCCGGCCGCCAGCAGCGGACTGGCGAACGCACCGGCCAGCTGCCCGGTGCGGCGCAGGGCCAGCAGCACCCCGGCCGCGCCGGTGGACAGCGCCACGGCGCCCCCCACGGCCGCGCCGGTCAGGGCCGCGCCCATCCCGGCGTTCAGGGCGGCCATGAGCGCGCCGCCGATCAGGCTGGTCAGGCCGCCCAGCAGCATGGTCAGGCGCAGCGCGCGGCCCGGCACGGCCAGCGGTTCGGCGTAGCGGACGCCCGCGATCAGCATGGTCCAGCCCCACCCGAACGCGGCGGCGAACACGAACGCGGCGCTGGCCCCGGCGCCCATCTCGCGGGCGACCAGCAGGCCCGACACGCCCGGCAGCAGGTACAGCGGCCCGCGCAGCAGCGTGTGCCACGGGAACGCCGGAACGGACTGCGTGGCTGGGCGGTGCAGGGCGCGTCCGGTGCCGCGCTGCCGGTACAGGCGTTCGGCGGCGTCGAACAGTCCGGCGGTGCCGTAACGGTCGCGCAGGACCTCGTCGCCCAGCCCGTCGGCTTCGAGGTACGCGGCGATCTCCTCGGCGTCGATCACGCGTTCGCGTTCCGGGGCGAGCGTCAGGTCGATCTCGCGCAGGCGTTCGGGCAGCGTGCCCGGCGACGGCGCCGCGCCCCACAGGCCGGAGGCCGCGCGCACGGCGCCGGGATCGGTCTGCGCGGTCGCCTGGGTGTGCCCCGTCTGGGTGTGCCCCGTCTGGGTGTGCCCGTGCAGCGTGTGCCCGGAGAGGGTCAGCGAACCCGGCGTGCCGCCGATCAGGGTGCGTTTCACGTCCGGGTACCCGCTCCCGGGCGGCCGCGCCTGCCCGCTCACCGGACGCCTCCTGCCAGCGCGGCCGGGTACGCGCGGCGGTACGCGATCAGGCAGCCGTCCAGCGTGAACAGTTCCATGACCCGTTCGCGGGCGGCGGCGCCCAGTCGCTGGCGCAGCGGCGCGTCGTCCAGCAGGCGGCCCAGGGCGCTGGCGACGCCCATCACGTCGCGGGGGCGCACGATCAGCCCGGCGTTCCCGACCGCCTCGGGCACGCCGCCCACGCGGGTCGCGACCGGCGGGCGGCCCATGGCCATCGCCTCGATCACGGTGTACGGGAAGCCCTCGCTGACGCTGGTCAGCGCCACGACCTGCCCGGCGCGGTAGGCGTCCGTGATGTCCGGCACGCGGCCCTCGAAGGTCACGTTGTCCTGAAGGTTCAGCTGGTTGGTCAGGTTCACGCAGCCCTGCGCGTACCCCTCGTTCCCGGCGGGCGTGCCGCCGAACAGCCGCAGTTTCGCCTCGGGCCGCTGGCGGCGCACCAGGTCGAAGGCGCGGATCAGGGTCTCGATGTCCTTCAGGGGGTCGATGCGGCCCACCCAGCTGACGACCGGTTCCTCGGGTTCCTGTTCGGCCGGCGGGAACACGTCCGGGTCGATGCCGTTGTACACGCATTCGATGCGGTCCGGGTGGGCACCCAGGCGTTCCTCCCAACGGCGGTTGTACTGCGAGCCGGGCAGCACCAGCGCCGCCTCGCGGTAGGTGAGGCTGCACAGCAGGCGGTAGAAGCGCAGCAGCATGCCCTTGAACCCGGCCGAGTACCCGGCGCGGCGGAATTCCAGGTAACGTTCGCGCATGTACACGCCGTGCTCGGTCAGGATGAACGGCGTGCCGTGCGTCCACAGGCCGTTCAGCGCCAGCAGGCCCGCGAAGCCGTTGCTGACGGCGTGCCCCACCTGCGCCAGCGGCGCCGGGCTGCTCAGGGGCCGCAGGGCGTGCTCCAGCCACACCTGCACGTCCAGCACGTCGGCCACGCTGGGGGTGGGCAGGTGCGGGTCGCCGGGCGCGCGGTCGCGGCGCTGCCGGGCGGCGTGGGTGCTCCAGAGGTCCAGGGTCAGGGTGGTCACGCGGCTGCCTTCCAGGGTGGCCGTGAACCCGCCGCTGCGGCCCAGGACGCTCAGGGCGTGCAGCGCCGCTCCGAAGCGGTCGAGGTCCAGGGTGCACAGCGCCTCGATCATGGAGGCGTACGCGGCGGTCAGGCGGCGCTGCCAGTCCGGGTCGCGCGGCGCGGCGCGTGGCGGGTCGCCCCACAGCGGAATCTGCGCGGCGCGCACGTTGCCCGGCAGGTCCAGCGCCGGGCGGTCGTACGGCAGGCCCGAGATGGCCCGGACCTCGAAGGTGTGGTCCTCCAGGCCGCGCACCAGTTGATCCACCCAGACGCTCACGCCGCCGTGCGCTTGCGGGTAGGTGCCCTCGGTGTACAGGGCGACGCTCAGGGCGGGATTGATGGCATGGGTCGTCACGTTGAACACTCCGAACTGGAGTCAGGGGCGCCGCCTTCCGCACGGTGTGAGGAAGCGAACAGACCCCCGACTCTGGTGAGGAAAATCATACACTTTCCCGGCGGTCATGTGAAAAAAATTAACTGCGCCGGGCGATACCCCCACCGGGGGAACCCCGAGCCACACGCAAAAATGAGCCCCTGGTCAGCTGACCCTGGCCTGCACGACATTACAATTGACAGCCGCCCACCTGAACCCCGACTGACCGCCCCCGACCCCCTCTGCTGGGCGGGTCAGGGGCGGGTCATACAGAACCCGTTTTTCTCCCACTCGCTCCGCTCGGATTGAATGGGCGGCAAAGACCGTTCAACCGGAGTCCGTATCAGAGGGGAACAGCATGGAACACGTCTTCTGTAACGCCATTCCTGTTCACCCCCTCCCAACCTCCCCCCTCCCAGCCTCCCCTCAAGGGGGAGGGGTAACCACGGCGTGTTCATCGCTGGTCTGCCCTGAAGTGATGAACCTGTCCGTACCATCGATCATGCGCCGTCCGGGTGCCGGGGCGCGTTGCGGGTGTGGGTCAGCGCCCAGGCGGGGCGGCCGATGCCCGCACGATCAGTTCGGTCGGGAAGGGCGCGGGCGGCCCGCCGGGCAGCGCCTCGCCCTCGGCCAGTCGCACGAGCAGGCGCACGCCCTCGGCGCCCATCTCGCGCAGCGGCTGCCGGACGGTGGTCAGGGCCGGGCGGGCCTGCGCGGCCATGGGCAGGTCGTCGAAGCCGATCACGGACAGGTCCTCCGGCACCCGCAACCCCAGGTTCTGAAGGGTATGCACGGCGCCCACGGCCATGGCGTCCCCGGACGCGAAGATCGCGGTGGGCGGGTCCGGCAGGGCCAGCAGGCGGCGCGTGGCGTCCTCGCCGCTGCGTTTGCTGTAATCGCCGCTCTGCACGTACCCGGCCGGTACATCCAGCCCGGCCTGCTGCATGGCGTGCAGGTAGGCGTTCAGGCGTTGCGGGGCGTCCTCGCCCACGCCGGGCGTGCCGTGGGGGGTGCCTGCCAGTCGGCGCGCGTGGGCGTCCATGCCGCTGATGAACGCGATGCGGGTGTGCCCCAGTCCGATCAGGTAGCGCGTGGCGGCCAGGGCGCCGCTGGCGTTGTCGACGGTCAGGGGCCGGTCGGAGGGGCCGTCCACGCTGACGAGGTGGGCGGGCAGGTGCGGGTAACGGGCGCGCACGTCCGGGGGCGGCTGGATCAGCAGCGTTCCGGCCGACAGGCGGGCCATGGGGGAGAGGTCACTGTCGGTGCGGGATCCGGCCATCAGGACGATCAGGTCGTACCCGAGTTCCTCGGCGGTCTGCGCGGCGCCCATCAGGACTTCCGTGACGTACGGGAGGTTCTGCTGGCGGGTCAGGACGCTCAGCACGCGTGCCCTGCCGCCGGCCAGCGCGCGGGCCAGCGGGTTGACCTGATACCCGGTCGCCTCGATGGCGGCGAGTACGCGCGCGCGGGTCTGGGGGCGCACGTTGGGTTTGTTGTTGATGACGTTCGAGACGGTCATGGGGGAGACCTGGGCGTGCCGGGCGACGTCGGCGAGCGTGGCGGGCGCGGGGCGTGAGGTTGTCAGGGTGGACCTTCCTTCGGTGAGGTGCGTCGAGATTGCATTCCGGGAGCGGTAGAGCGTACATTATAGCGGTACAAATAACCCGTCTGCCTCCCGGCACTGCGCGTCCGGCGCTCATGTCCTGTGAGGGGAGTTCCCTGGAGACCCCCGCGTGGACCAGAAATTATAGCGCTATAATACGGACTCCGATTGAATGGGCTGCAAAGCCCGTTCGATCCGAGCGAAGCGAGTGGGAGCCGGACGGGTTCCGGACGTGGAGCCGGCAATCCGGTGAAGTTCCGGATTGTTGGCGAAACAAACGGAATCCGTACAAGACCGGACCAGCCGCCTCAGCCCCCCACCCCACCCCGAGGTGAACCCATGCCAGACCTGCCCAGCCCCCCACCCCCGCCGATCCGTTCAGACCCGCCCACCGACATCGACGCGCTGCTGGACCGGATGACCCTGGAAGAACAGGTGTCGCTGCTGTCCGGCGCGGACTTCTGGCGCACCGTGCCCGTTGCGCGCCTGAACATCCCGGCCCTGAAAGTCAGTGACGGCCCGGCCGGCGTGCGCGGCGGCGGCCCGCTGGTCGGCGGCATGAAAACGGCCGCGTACCCGGTCGGCATCGCGCTGGGCAGCACCTGGAACGTGGACCTGCTGCGCGAGGTGGGCGCCTCCCTGGCCCGCGAGGCGCTCGACAAGGGCGCGGGCGTGTTGCTCGCCCCGACCATCAACGTGCTGCGCTCGGCCCTGAACGGCCGCAACTTCGAGAACTACGCCGAGGACCCCATCCTGACCGGGAAACTCGCGGTCGCCTACGTGCAGGGCCTCCAGGCCAGCGGCGTGGCCGCCACGCCCAAACACTTCGCCGGGAACGAATCCGAGTACCAGCGCGGCACGATCAGCTCCGAGATCCCCACGCGCGCCCTGCGGGAACTGTACCTGCGGCCCTTCGAGATGGTCGTCCGGGAAGCCGACCCCTGGGCGATCATGACCGCGTACAACCGCCTGGACGGCGTGTACTGCTCCGAGCACCCCTGGCTGCTGGACACGGTGCTGCGAAAGGAATGGGGCTTTACCGGGCTGGTCATGAGCGACTGGGGCGGCACGCACTCGGCCGGCGAGAGCGTGCGCGCGGGCCTGGATCTGGAGATGCCCGGCCCCGCCAGGGCCCGCGCCGGCCTGCTGGAGGAAGCTCAGAACGACCCCGCCACGGCCGCCGCCGTGCGGGAACGCGCCCGCGCCGTGCTGCGCCTCATCGAGCGCACCGGCACCCTCGCCGCGCCGCGTGACGTGCGCGACAGCGCCGAGCGGGACACCGAGTACCCCGAAACCCGCGCCCTGATCCGCCGCGCCGGGGCCGAGGGCGCGGTCCTGCTGAAGAACGCGGGCCTGCTGCCCCTTCCGGCCGGGAAGACCGTCGCCGTGATCGGCCCGAACGCCGCCACTGCGCAGGTCATGGGGGGCGGCAGCGCGCAGATGAACGCCCACCGCCGCGTCTCCCCACTCGACGGCCTGCGTGAAGCCCGGCGGTCAGGGGCCGTGACCACCGCCGTCGGCTGCGAGAACGACCGGTTCCTGCCCGTCCCGCAGGTGCCGGTCCGCATCGAGTACCATGCGCCGGACGGCACCGTGATCGCCTCCGACACCCGCGAGCAGGCCGAGGTGCTGTGGTTCGCGTACCCGGACGGCGTGGACCCCCAGGCCTTCCACGCCGTCCTGACCCTGACCGTGCAGGCCCCCCAGGACGGCACGTACGAGTTCAGTCTCGCCAGCGCGGGCCTGAGCCGCCTCAGGGTGGACGGCGAACCCCTGGTGGACAACTGGGACGCCTGGACGCCCGGCGGCACGTACTTCGGCTTCGGGTCCGACGAGGTGCGCGGCGCGCGTTCCCTGACCGCCGGGCCGCACGAACTGACCGTCACCTTCACGCCCAACGACTTCGACAACGGTATCGCGGGCTTCAACGCCGTACGCACCGGCTTCCGCGCCGAACCGGACGAGGGCAGCGTGGCGCAGGCGGCCGCCGTGGCTGCTGCCGCCGACTACGCCGTGGTGTGCGTCGGCACGAACGGCGACTGGGAAACCGAGGGCGTCGACCGCTGGGGCCTGGACCTGCCGGGCCGCCAGGACGAACTGGTGGACGCCGTGCTGGCCGCCAACCCGAACACCGTCGTGGTCCTCCAGACCGGCGGCCCGGTCGCCATGCCGTGGCTGGACCGCGTGCCCGCCGTCCTTCAGGCCTGGTTCCCCGGTCAGGAGGCCGGGCACGCCATCGCGGACGTCCTGTACGGCCACGCGGAACCCGGCGGGCGCCTGCCGCAGACGTTCATCGCGTCCCTGAAGGACGACCCCACCCACCCCCTGAACCCGGACGTGCAGTACCCCGGCGAGGACGGCCGCGTGGCGTACCGCGAGGGCCTGTACACCGGGTACCGGCACGTGGACCGCGCGGGCATCACGCCGCTGTTCCCGTTCGGCTTCGGCCTGAGCTACACGACGTTCGAGGTCTCCAACCCGCAGCTCAGCGCCGCCAGCATCGCCCCCGGCGGGACCGTGACCGCCAGCGTGCAGGTGAAGAACACCGGGGACCGCGCGGGCAGCACCGTCGTGCAACTGTACGTCCACGACCGCCAGAGCCGCCTGGACCGCCCGGAGAAGGAACTGCGGGCCTTCGCGAAGGTGCACCTGAACCCCGGCCAGATCGGGACTGTCACCCTGCCGCTGGGCATGCGCGACCTCGCGTACTACGACGATGCAGCCCACGCCTGGGTGGCCGGGGCCGGTGACTTCGACCTGCTGATCGGGCAGAGCAGCGCCGACCTGCCGCACACCCTCCGCCTCTCGCTCAGCGCCGACTGGAAGGAACCCACCACATGACCCAGCCCCACACCCCAGGCACCCTGTCCGTCCAGCTGTACACCTTCCGGGACGCCTACGCCGCCGACCCGGCCCGCACGGTTGCCCGCATCGCCGAACTGGGCTTCCGGTACGTCGAGCCGTTCGGCATCGGGAACCACGGCCTGAGCAACGCCGAGAAGGTCAGCCGGGCGCAGGACCTGCGCGCACTGCTGGACGCCCACGGCCTGAAGGCCCCCACCACGCACGCGGCCGCGCCCACAGGCGAGAACGCCGAGGCCGTGCTGGACGCCATCCAGGCGCTCGGCGCGACCCTTTCCGTGATCTCGTGGCCGGGCGAGGTGCCGGGCTTCGAGCGTGACGTGATGGACACGAAAGGCGGCACGGAACGCTTCGCGGACGCCCTGAACGAGGCGTCGCGTCACGCGCAGGCGCGCGGCCTGAGCCTCGGGTACCACAACCACTGGTGGGAGTGGAGCCACTTCGGGGACCAGTCCGCGTTCGACCTGCTGCTCTCGCGCCTCGACCCGGCCGTGTGCCTGGAGATCGACACGTACTGGGCGCACACCGCCGGGCAGGACATGCCCGCCCTGATCCGCCGCCTGGGTGAGCGCGTCCGGGCGCTGCACCTGAAAGACGGCCCCGCCACGCCCGAGGCCGACCAGACGCCGCTCGGCACCGGCGCTGTCGATTACGCCGCCGCCATCGCCGCCGCGCCGCAGACCCGCTGGCACATCCTGGAGATGGACCGCACCGCCGGGGACGTGTTCGCCGAGGTGGGCCAGAGCGCCCGGACACTCATCCAGGAGGGACGCTCGACATGGGAGTAAGTGCATCAGAAGGGCCGCAGATCATTGGCATTATCGGCACGGGGAACATCAGCGCCGCGTACCTGAAGATCGCGCGTGACCTGAATCTGTTCCGCGTGAAAGCCGTGACCGACATGGACTCGGCGCGGGCCGCCGAGGTCGCCGCCGAGTACGGCATTCAGGCCATGACCCTGGAGGGCCTGCTGGCCGACCCGGAGATCGTCGCCGTCGTGAACCTCACGCCGCCCGGCGCGCACGCCGACGTGAGCCTGAAAGCCCTGAACGCCGGGAAGCACGTGTACTCCGAGAAACCCCTGGCGGTCGAGCGTGAGGACGGGCAGGCGATCATGGACCTCGCCCACGCACGCGGCCTGCGCGTCGGCTGCGCGCCCGACACCGTCCTCGGCGCGGGCATCCAGACGGCCCGCGAGATCATCGACGCCGGACGCATCGGGCGGCCCGTCGCCGCGAACGCCTTCATGATGGGCAGCGGCCCGGAATCCTGGCATCCCAACCCGGACTTCTTCTACCAGCGGGGCGCCGGACCCCTGTTCGACATGGGACCGTACTACCTGACGGCCCTGGTCACCCTGCTCGGCGGCGTGCGGAAGGTCAGCGCCACGACCACCACCGCCTTCTCGCAGCGCCCCATCACCAGCCAGCCGCGCGCCGGGGAGTTCATCACCGTCACCACGCCCACGCACGTCGCCGCGAACCTCACCCTGGACGGCGGCGCGGTCGTCACCCTCGTCACGTCCTTCGACGTGCCCGGCAGCGACGTGCCCCGCATCGAGATCCACGGCACCGACGGCACCCTCAGCGTCCCCGACCCGAACACCTTCGGCGGTCCCCTCAAACTCCGCCTGCGGGGCGAGAAGGAGTGGACGGACATCCCCCTGACCCGCCCCTTCGCGGAGAACGCGCGCGGCATCGGGCTGGCCGACATGCTCGCCGCCGCCCCCGGCCAGCCGCACCGCGCGGGCGGCGACCTCGCCCTGCACGTGCTGGACGTCATGCACACCATCCTCGAATCCGCCGAGGCCGAGAAGACCCTGACCCCCCGCACCCATGCCGAACGCCCCGCACCGCTCGACACGCAGCCCACGTGGCTCACGGCAACGCTGCCCACCTGACGCTGGGCGAGGGCGGGTGACGGCCACCCGGCCTGTCCATTCCCCGCCCACGTTCGAGCATCACCCATCCCCGGAGGTTCCCGTATGCCCCGTCCCGTCACCCTGTTCACCGGCCAGTGGGCCGACCTGCCCCTGGCCGACCTGGCGCCGCTGGCGAAGAAGATGGGCTACGACGGCCTGGAACTCGCCTGCTGGGGCGATCACTTCGACGTGCAGGCCGCCCTGAAAGACGACTCGTACGTGAGAGAAAAGCGCGAGCTGCTCGACTCGCACGGCCTGCAGTGCCACGCCATCAGCAACCACCTTGTGGGGCAGGCCGTGTGCGACCCCATCGACGCCCGTCACAAGGCCATCGTGCCCGCGCACGTGTGGGGCGACGGCGACCCCGAGGGCGTGCGCACGCGTGCCGCGCAGGAGATGATCGACACCGGGCACGCCGCCGCGACGTTCGGTGTGAAGACCGTCAACGGGTTCACCGGCTCCAGCGTGTGGCACAGCCTGTACGCCTTCCCACCCACCGATCAGGCGTACTGGGACGCGGGCTTCGAGGATTTCGCGCGCCGCTGGACGCCCATCCTCGACTCGTTTGACCGGGACGACATCAACTTCGCGCTGGAAGTCCACCCGACCGAGATCGCCTTCGACCTCGCCACCGCGCAGCGCGCCCTGGACGCCGTGAACGGCCACAGGCGCTTCGGCTTCAACTACGACCCCAGCCACCTGGGGTACCAGCACGTGGATTACGTGCGGTTCATCCGGCAGTTCGCGGAGCGGATCTTCCACGTGCACATGAAGGACGTCTGGTGGGGTCACGGCAGCGGCGAGGTCGGCGTGTTCGGCGGCCACACCGAATTCGGGGATGCCCGGCGCTACTGGGATTTCCGCTCGGTGGGGCGCGGCGACATCAGGTTCGAGGACATCATCGTCGCCCTGAACGACATCGGCTACGCCGGGCCGCTGAGCATCGAGTGGGAGGACGCCCGCATGGACCGCGTGCACGGCGCGACCGAGAGCGCCGCGTACACCCGCCGCCTCGACTTTCCCGGCTCGAACGTGACCTTCGACGCCGCGTTCTCCAGGGATCGCTGATGATTCCGGTGCACAGAGGCCGCAGGCCGCGCGACACCCGAGCGGACGCGAGTGGGAACGACAGCGAATCTCACGCAATGGACGGGCGTCCGGTGCTGTTCCGGGCGACCGGGAATGAAGGGAGGTTCGCATGCCGCGCCCCCTGAAACTCGGGATGGTCGGCGGCGGGCAGGGCGCGTTCATCGGCGCGGTACACCGCACGGCCGCGCGGCTGGACGGGCAGTTCGAACTGGTGGCCGGGGCGCTGTCGGGCACCCCGGAGAGGGCGCTGGCATCCGGGCGGGAGCTGGGCCTCCCGGACGACCGCTCGTACCCCACCTGGGAGGCCATGCTGGACGGCGAACTGGCCCGGCCGGTGGGGGAGCGCATCGACGCGGTCAGTATCGTCACGCCCAACCACCTGCACTACCCGGTCGCGCGGGCCTTCGCGGCGGCCGGGATTCACGTCATCTGCGACAAGCCGCTGGTGCACACGGGCGAGCAGGCCAGCGACCTGCTGAGAGTCGCGCGGCAGTCCGGCGTGGTCTTCGCCGTCACGTTCAACTACACCGGCTACCCCCTGATCCGCCACGCGCGGGACATGATCGCCGCCGGGACGCTCGGCGAGATCCGCAAGGTGATCGTCGAGTACCACCAGGACTGGCTCGCCACGAACCTCGAAGCGCACGGCAGCAAACAGGCCGACTGGCGCACCGACCCGGCCCGCAGCGGCGCGGCAGGCGCGGTGGGTGACATCGGCTCGCACGCCATGAACCTCGCCGAGACCGTCACGGGCCTGCACCTGGACGCCATCTGCGCGGACCTGAGCACCTTCGTGCCGGGCCGCCGCCTGGACGACGACGGCAGCGTCCTGCTGCGCTTTGCCGGTGGGGCGCGCGGCGCGCTGCTGTGCTCGCAGGTCGAGGTCGGCGAGGAGAACAACCTGAACCTGCGCGTGTACGGCACGCACGGCGGCCTGAGCTGGAGTCAGGAGAACCCCAACCGCCTGGAATACACGCCGCTGGGCGGCCCCCGGCAGGTGCTCACGCGCGGGCAGGCGTACCTGAGTCCCGCCGCGCAGGCCGCCACCCGCCTGCCCGCCGGGCACCCCGAGGCGTTCCTGGAAGCGTTCGCGAACATCTACGACGGCGCGGCCGAAGCGATCCGCGCGAAGCAGGAGGGCCGCGCCCCCGACCCGCTCCGCACCTGCCCGACCCTGGAGGACGGCGCGCGCGGCGTGCATTTCATCGAGAAGGTCGTGCAGAGTGCCCGCAGCGACCAGAAATGGACGGACGCCCGCTGGAGTGCGCCTGATACGGACTCCGATTGAATGGGCTGCAAAGCCCGTTCAATCCGAGCGGAGCGAGTGGGAGAAAAACGGGTTCCGGACGTGGAGTTGGCAGATCGGTGGTGTTCCGATCTGTCAACGAAATAAACGGAATCCGTATGACTGACCAGCAGCACAGGCAGAGACGGCGTGACCTGGATACAGGCTGCAACGGAAAATGGCCCGCCACGAAAGAGGCAGCCCACCTCGCGCGAGGGAGCTGCCTGTCGGGGGTGCCGGGGAGGTCATCCGAACCCGGATTGAATGGGCCGCAAAGACCGTTCAATCCGAGTCCGGATCAGGGGTTCAGAACTTCTTGCCGTTGTAGGTCATGCTGGCGATGATGCTCTTGGCTTTCGCGGCCGCGTTACTCGGCAACTGCGCGTAATCCAGCCCCTCGTTGTACTTCTGACCGTCCGTTACCATCCACGTCAGCAGTTTCTTCAGCGTTCCCGCCTGACCTGCGCTCCGACCACCGTAGTTCTGCTCCTGGTAGAAGATCACGTACGTGAAGC